>CBIHOP010000294.1:0-4476 GCA_966211385.1 uncultured Bacteriovorax sp. | reverse complement strand
CAAAAAATAAACCTCTTTTAAATTACTCCAGCGACGCCAAGGACAACAAAATTCCATCTTTTGAAATAAATAATAAAAAAGACCGCCTCTGCTCCCAATCCTTGCACGAGTCCCCACACCAGCGACATCAATCCCCAGTGAGTAAGCAGGCTTTCGACGAAAGCGGCCATAACCGAAGCAATGATGGCGACACCAGGTTTACGTATAATTGTCGGAATCAACACACTGGCCAAAATCCAGAAACCCGCCGTTAAATAACCGAGCCCGAATATTTTCAAGGCCGGTTTGGCGAATTCATAAACAAAGGTCCATCCCCAAAATGCAACACCTAGTGCCACAGCGAGCACCAATGTAAGAACGACTTCAAAGAGAGTGAGTTTTTGAGATGACAAGTTCATAGATCCTTTCCTACTCGCAGGCATTATCCTGTTCAGGTTCGAGGGTATTTCTCAGGCGAAAGCACTTCTTTCACCACCCCTAGGTTTTCTTCAATACTATCAATGATTTTTGCAATTGTACAGGCCAAGTTTACACCCTTTAGGCTTTGCTTTTACAGTCAAAAAGTTTACTCTACTCGGGTCGTAAATATTCCATTAAACAAAAGGATTGACCGTGAGTAATCAACGAAATGATCGCACTGATCTTGACGAAAAAAAACAACAGGCCCTGGACTATCATGCCGACGGCCGCCCGGGAAAAATTGAAGTTATTTCAACTAAACCCACTCTCACTTCCCATGATTTAACGAAGGCCTACTCTCCGGGAGTAGCTTGGCCATGTCTTGAGATCGCAAAAGATCCTGAGCTTGCGTACAAGTATACTGCTAAAGGAAACCTCGTTGCCGTTATCTCTAACGGTACAGCGGTTTTAGGTTTAGGAAACATCGGAGCTGTAGCTGGTAAACCAGTTATGGAAGGTAAAGGACTTCTCTTTAAACGATTTGCTGACATCGATGTTTTCGACATCGAGGTGAACGAAAATACAGTTGAAGGAATGGTTAAAATTGTATCGAGTCTTGAGCCGACATTCGGAGGCGTAAACTTAGAAGACATTAAAGCCCCAGAGTGTTTTGAGATCGAAACTCAATTGATCGAAAAAATGCAAATTCCAGTTTTCCACGATGACCAGCACGGAACGGCGATCATCGCATCAGCCGCTCTACTAAATGCGCTGGAAATAACTGGACGTGATATCAAAAAAACAAAAGTTGCTGTTTCAGGAGCAGGCGCTGCTGCCATCTCATGTGCAAAACTTTTCTTCGAACTTGGTCTACCAAAAGAAAACTTGATTATGTGTGATTCCAACGGTGCGATCTACAAAGGTCGTAAAGAAGGAATGAACAAATACAAAGACGATTTTGCAGTTGAAACTAAAGCACGCACTCTCGGTGACGCTATGGTTGGCTGTGATGTTTTCATCGGCTGTTCAGCTAAAGGCCTTGTCACTCAAGATATGGTTAAAGCAATGGCGAAAAATCCAATTATCTTCGCTATGGCGAACCCTGATCCGGAAATTACACCTGCTGAAGTTCACGCTGTTCGCGACGATGCTATCATGGCAACAGGTCGCTCAGATTATCCAAACCAGGTTAACAACGTTCTCGGCTTCCCTTTTATTTTCCGTGGAGCACTTGATGTTCGCGCGAAAAAAATCAACGTTGAAATGAAACTTGCTGCCGTTAAAGCTCTTGCTGAACTGGCAAAAGAAGAAGTTCCTGAAGAAGTTAAAATGGCCTACGGTGGAGAAGATTTTAAGTTCGGTAAGAACTATCTCATCCCAAAACCATTCGATGCTCGCGTACTCACTCGCGTAACTCCTGCTGTAGCAAAAGCTGCTATGGATTCTGGTGTTGCTCGTATCGCGATCGACGATCTTCACGCTTACGCTCGCGCTCTAGAAGGACGTATGGGTAACACAGCTCAGTTCATGAAATCACTTCGCGATCGTCTTGAAACTTACGTCGCTAAACGCGGTAAAAAAGTAAAAGTTGTTTTTGCTGAAGGAACAAATACACGTATTCTTCAAGCCGTTAAGCAACTAGTTGATGAAGATAAAATCGAACCAATTCTTCTTGGACGCAAAAAAGCTATCCACAAAAAAATGGATATGCTTGGTCTTGAAAAATATAAAGACGAAGTTCGTACAATCAATCCAAGAAAGCATGAAGAATTTGAAAACTACGTTCGCGCTTATTCGAAAGAAAGACAACGTAACGGTGTTTCGATCTATCACGCTGAAGAACTCATGAGCCACCAGAACTATTTCGGCTCAATGATGGTTAAACACGGAATCGCAGACGCAGTTATCACGGGTCCAACATTAAACTACGCTGACTGTTTCCCACCACTGATGCACGTTCTTGGAACTCAAGATAAAAAGAGTGCCGCTGGTATCTTCATCATGTCTTTCAAAAACCGCGTTCTCTTCTTTGCTGACTGTGCGGTTCAGATCGATCCAACGGAAGATCAACTTTGCGAAACGGCCGCTGGAACTGCTGACCTTTTCCGCAAACTCATGAAACGCGAACCACGTATCGCTTTCCTATCGTTCTCAAACTTCGGTTCAAACGACAGCGAAAAAGCGGCGAAAGTAAAACGTGCGGTAAAACTCACAAAAACTCGCTACCCTAACCTGATTGTTGATGGTGAAATGCAAGCGGACGTAGCCGTGAACAAAGGCCTTATGGACAAACTTTTCAACTTCTCAACTCTTGATGGCCCAAGCGACATCCTGATCTTCCCAGAGCTGAACTCAGCGAACATCAGTTACAAACTTCTCGCTCAACTAGGTGGAGCAAACGCGATTGGTCCGATTCTTCTACCGATGAATGCGCCAGCGAACATTATTCCACGTACAGCGACTGTGACAGAAATCGTCAACATGTGCGTTCTCACAGGGCTTCTGTCAGATAAAAAATTGAGTTCAAAGGAATAAGACTATGGAAAAAATTATCGTAAAAACTGATTTAGCACCGGCCGCTGTCGGAACATACTCACAAGGTGTAGCTGTCAACGGAACTTATTATTTCTCAGGCCAGATCGGAATTGATCCAAAAACGAACGTTTTAGTCGAAGGTTTTTCCGCTCAACTAAAACAAGTTATGAAAAATATCGATGGGCTTTTGACTTCGCAAGGATTAACGAGAGATAATATTGTTAAAACTTCGATCTTCTTAACTGACTTGAACAACTTCGGTGCGGTTAATGAAGCTTACGTTGAATTCTTCAAAGAACCATATCCAGCTCGCAGTACTGTTGAAGTTCCAAAACTTCCAAAGGGTGCGCTGGTAGAAATTGAGGTTATTGCAGCTAAGTAATGGTACTAAAAAGCAAATACGTATTTGAATCTAAGAGCACGAGAATGATGAGACACTTTTTGAGTGTCATGATCGTTCTCGTCTCTCTTTTTCTTTGTTATTCATTCTTCTGCGGGATTCTACTTCTAGATGCTCGTAACGAAGGGAAAAACGCTCAATCGACATTTGTGCAGACACCTCCCGACCTGATCGTTGTGTTCACGGGTGATGCCGGCCGCATCCAATTTGCGGTTAAGAAGGCGCAGGAATTCAAACAACCAAACGTTTTCATCACGGGCGTTCACGAAAAAAATTCCGTGAAGACGCTGATGAACCCGATTGATCCAAACGCGCGCGAAACAGAACATATCGAGCTGGATTACACGGCCAGAAATACTGTTGAAAACGTTGTGAGCACGCTTAAGTATCTTCGTAACAATCGCGGTCTGAATAAGATTTTGATTATCTCAAGCGACTACCACATCATGCGCATCAAGGTCATCATCAACACGCTCATGAAAGAAGATGAAAAGTTCGAGTTCTTCTTCACGCCAGTGCCGAGTGATTTTCTCACGATGAAACACATCAAGATCCTCTACCTGGAAACTTTCAAGCTTCTACGCACGAAGATCTTCCTCATGTTCTGGGATCAAAAAAGTCCGATTATTTTCTATTAAACTCTGGTTACCGAGATAACTTCTTCAAGTGCTTCTATAGAACTGATCGTCTTTAGAAGTTCCGAGTAGTCTTTAACTTCTACTTCGAAGATAAAACTTCCCTTTCTATCCGGCATTGATTTCGCGAGAGCGGATCTGATGTTGATCCCAGTGTTGTTAATCGTTTTTGAGATTAATGAAAGAATTCCAGGTTTGTCCTGAGTGATGACTCTCACTGAAACCGGGTGAGTGAACGAGAACCCTTTGTTCCAGTTTACTTTGATTGTTCTGAGTAATGTTTCTGCGTCTACGCGTGTACATCCTGTGGTGTGAACAGTGATTCCGCGACCGCGAGTGATAAAGCCCACGATGCTGTCACCTGGAATTGGATTACAACAACGGGCCATACGAACCATAACGTCTGACATTCCATCAACGATAACAGCATTGTCATTGTTTGCTTTTTTGCGGACGTTTTTCGTAATTTTATCTGAGTATGTTTCGATCTCTTGGATTTTTTCGTCG
>CBIHOP010000293.1:0-4477 GCA_966211385.1 uncultured Bacteriovorax sp. | reverse complement strand
CTTCTTGACAGCGGGCCGCGCCTCCATCAAAGGTCTTTACCAACTGCGAAGTCGCAGCAACGGCAGAAAAAGAAATAAGCGAGAGAACAACAAGGATTAATTTTTTCATGAGTGGGTATTTACCACACTCTTTAAAAAGAGAAATCACCTCACTAATTTTTACCGACTTTATGTCCCGTCATTTGCAGGTTATTCAATTGGAGGTGCTTTATGGCAACACATGCACAATCAGAATTTAACCGTTTAAGTGGGTTGAGAAAACACCGTGAACCACCAATGCACATGTCCCAAAAAACTCACTTTGAGATCTCATCGGTGGCCATCTTTATAGGTGTGGCGCTTTGGATCGCAGGCCTCACATGGATCGCCCATCTTGTAGGCAAATGGTCTTACTAAGCGGCCTTACTAATGGAAAGCTTGCGAAAGTTGGGAACCTTTCTCTCTATTAAATCATAGATGATCGTTTCATCTAGCCCATCAACTCGCGCGGCCCTTATCAGGGACTTTACTTTAAAGTCGAGTTCCTCAACGTTTAAATGACTACGATAGACGGTTTCACTCTCGACAATCATCTCATCAATCACTTCTGTGTATTGTCGGATTAGTGTTTGTTTAAAATCGTCTTTCGTCATGCTTAACCTCGCTCGAAATTTGTTGGGACTTTTTGAGTATAGACCCACAACCAAATCCTTTTTGTTAATTCTCATATTCGAGTATTTCTAACAATTTATGTCAGCTAAACTAAAGATTGTTAATTTTCTTTACAGGCCCTCAAGTCATGTGCTTGAATTTCCAAGATATTCTTGATCGAAATTCTTCTATCTGTTTCATTTTACTAAGGAGTGTTCAAATGAAAGTTTCTCGCTTGCCACACAAAATTTTGGCAATTACTACGACCTTGGCGCTTACTTCTTCTGTGTTTGCAGCTGACTTAAAAGTTGGTGTTGTTTCCCCAATTACAGGTGCAACAGCTACTTTCGGACAAGAAAACGCAAACGGTATTAAACTCGCTTACGAAAAACTAAAAAAAGCAAAAGGCCCAAAATTTGATCTGATCATCGAAGATGATAAATCAGAGGCCATCGAATCAACGAACGCTACAAGAAAACTTTTATCTGTTGATAAAGTTTCTGTAATGATCGGAGCTCCGACTTCATCACTTGCTCTTGCTTCTGCTCCAATTGTTCAGGAAGCAAAAATTCCATTCATCACTCCAACAGCAACAAACGTAAAAGTTACACAAGTTGGTGACTACATCACACGCGCTTGCTTCACGGATGATTTCCAGGGTGTTGTTATGGCGAAGTTCGCTCTTAATACACTTAAAAAGAAAAAAGGACTTGTTCTTATCGAGAACACATCTGACTACTCTAAAGGTCTCGCAAAAGCATTCTCTGACGAGTTCAAAAAACTTGGCGGAACAATGGCCTCAAATGAAGAACTTACTTACGCTGCTAAAGATACAGACTTCCAATCTCTTTTAAGAAAAGTTCGTCGTGCTAACCCGGATTTCATTTTCGTACCTGGTTACTACGTTGAAGTAGGTCTTATGTTAAAACAAGCTCGCGCGCTTGGAATCAACGTTCCATTCCTAGGTGGAGACGGATGGGATTCACCAAAATTATTCGAAATCGCTGGTGAAGCTGTTAAAGGTTCATACATCTCTAATCACTTTGCTCCAGATGATAAATCTCCAGTGGTTCAAGCGTTCGTAAAAGACTACGAAAAAACTTACGGTGTTAAACCAGGATCATTCGCTGCTCTTGGATACGATTCACTTGGAATCATCGCAGACGCAATGAAAAGAGCTAAATCAACAAAACCTTCTGATATCAGAGACGCTCTTGTTGCAACTAAAAACTACCAAGGGATCACTGGTTCAATTTCTTTTGATAAAGACAGAAATCCTACGAAGTCAGCTGTTGTTCTTGAGGCAACACCTTCAGGATACATTTTCCACAGCCGCGTAAACCCATAGGATTTTAATGAGCCAGGATACGATTTATTTTCTATGGGACTGTCTTCAATATTTAATTAACGGTATTGCCCAGGGCTCGCTCTATGCGATTGTGGCCCTGGGTTACACCATGGTTTACGGGATCATTCGCTTGGTGAATTTTGCTCACGGTGAATTTCTCATGTTGGGGGCCTTCTGCGGTTTTTATGCTCTAAGATTTAATCTACCGATGCCAGTAGCAATACTGGCATCGATGATTGGTGCTGGTGTTGTTGCTCTTATTGTTGAGAGGATGATCTATCGTCCGATTCGCGATCACGGCCGAATTCCTGCCCTCATTACAGCGATTGGAGCGTCACTCTTTTTTCAATACACAGGACAACTTGTCTTCGGAGCTGATCCAAAAACAATTCCTCCAGTGTTTACAGAAGTGCTTTATACGTTTGGTGAAATCAATATCTCAAATATTCAAATTTTTATTTTTGTGATCACCATTCTCATTCTCGTTTTTCTTTGGTGGCTTACCCACTTCACGAAAATCGGTGTGGCCATGCGAGCGACGAGCTTTAATTTAAAAGCAGCTGAGCTCATGGGAATCAACACCAACAAAATTATCGCTTTCACTTTTTTCCTGGGAGCTTCTCTCGCAGGTCTTGCAGGAATGCTTATGGGGTACACCATGTCGGTGGAGCCGATGATGGGTATGAGTTTAGGTCTTAAAGCTTTCGTTGCGGCCGTTGTTGGTGGTATCGGAGTTATTCCGGGAGCAGCTCTCGGAGGTTTTATTTTAGGAATTGCAGAAAACTTGGTTGCTGGTCTTTATAAGTCGAGCTTCCGTGACGGAGTTTCTTTTCTCATCCTGATTATTATTTTGTTAGTTAAACCGGGAGGAATTCTCGGTAAAAATGTAAAGGAAAAGGTTTAATGGATTATTATTACCAAATCCTCATGAACGTGGGCATCTTCATTACGCTCGCGCTAAGTTTGAATCTCATCAATGGTTACTGCGGACAATTCTCTCTAGGCCACGCTGGTTTTTGGGGTGTCGGTGCATATGCCAGTGCGATCTATAGCGTTTACTACGCTCTTCCTCTTGCTCCCTCATTAAACATGATGATCGCCATTGTCGTTGGATTTCTCGCCAGCTGTCTTTGCGGTTTGCTGGTTGGTATTCCCTGTCTTCGTTTAAAAGGAGACTATCTTGCGATTGCGACCATTGGATTTTCCGAAATCATTCGCATTGCCATCATGAACACTGAGTTTGTTGGCGGTCCACGTGGATTTACCAATCTTCCGAAGTGGACGAATCCCGGTTGGATTTGGGGTGTCGCGATTGTCACAACACTCTTTATGCTGAATCTTAAACGTTCGGCCTTCGGTAGAGCGATTATTTCCATTCGCGAAGATGAAATCGCCGCTGAAACAATGGGGATCAATCTCTTCCGCACAAAATTATTCGCATTCGTCGTTGGAGCGGGAATCGCAGGCATCGCCGGCGCTCTCGTTGCTCACGACCAACAATTCCTTCACCCGAACAACTTCGGTTTCATGTGGAGTGTTGTTATTCTCGTTATGATTATTTTAGGTGGTCTTGGATCAGTAACCGGATCAATTGTGGGTGCGACTATTCTTACTATCCTTCCAGAGCTTTTAAAGATGGTAGGATCAGACATCGCTACATGGCGTGTGTCTATCTATTCTGCACTCATGATTATTCTTATGCTCACACGTCCCCAAGGAATCTTTGGGCCGCATGAACTCTTTGAAAAGAAAAAATTACAAAAAGGAGGAGCTTAATGAGTACCACTGCTCCTTTGCTTGATATTGAACATGTCACGATGAAATTCGGCGGTCTCACGGCCGTAAAAGATGTCTGCTTCAAAGTTAATACGGGCGATCTCGTCGCGGTTATCGGGCCCAACGGTGCCGGTAAAACTACACTTTTTAATACCATCACCGGAATATATACACCGACCGAAGGAAAAGTTTGTCTCGATGGTGTGACGTTAAATAAAAAAGCGGCCAGCGATATTACCTCAATGGGAATTGCCCGCACGTTTCAAAACATTCGTCTCTTCAACAATCTCTCGGTACTCGACAATATCAAAATCGCACGCCATTCGCGTATTGAATATGGACTCTTCTCGGGACTTTTCAAAACGAAAAAATACCGTGAAGAAGAAAAACTCATTGAAGATGAGTCTCTTAAACTCCTTCGACTTTTCAACCTCGAAGAAAAAAAAGACTTGCTTGCTAAGAATCTGCCATATGGTGCTCAAAGAAAATTAGAGATGGCGAGGGCACTGGCCACAAAACCAAAACTTTTATTACTAGATGAACCAGCGGCCGGGATGAATCCAACTGAAACAAAAGAGCTCTCTGATCTCATCCGTTTTATTCGCGAGCATTTTAAGATTGCTATAATTCTCATTGAACACGATATGAATCTCGTTATGGAAATCGCTGAACGCATTTACGTTCTCGATTACGGAAACTTAATTGCCAGTGGATCTCCTAAAG
>CBIHOP010000292.1:0-4478 GCA_966211385.1 uncultured Bacteriovorax sp. | reverse complement strand
ACGTTCCGTCGTTGGCGCAATTTGAAAGTTTTCCAAGATTAACGAATGTGTCGCTCTTAATATTTACGTAAGTATAAGCTAGATCAATTTGCCGTCCATTAACAATAACGACTGAAGGAACTTCAGATACGTTAGTGAATCCAATTTCTACTTTATCGATTTGAATTTCTTCCGGCTCTCTTTCACCACAATTTTGGCAAAGAGAAAGCGCACCACCAGAATTTTTCTTACTCAATGAGAGCAACTTAACTGCGGTTTCTGCACTCGCAGTAGTGACATACTGACATTGATCTGCAAATGCATTGAAACTTAAAAGAGTAATGGCAGAGATAATGATTTTTTTCATACTTTATTCCTTGTTATTCTATTGTTTGCTGAAAGTGTATTCTTCGATGCCGTTGCGTCCATCTTTGTGATCCAGAAATTGCTGAACAACTGTTAATTTTCCGTTTTCTTCAATAAGTGTTCTTGTTTGTTCAAACGTGATTTTGTCATCAACCAATGAAATATCTGTTTGAACGATATTTCCTTCTTCATCACGTTCTACAATATATTTTTGAGTATAAGTCACATTAACTTGAACACCGATACATTTCCCAAATGGATAAGGAAGCTCTTTTCCAATACATTTTTTATAGACATTGACGGTGTCTTTGTTGAAACCAATGCAGAAATTCATAACATCAGCATTTTTAAATTTAATAATAGCTCCGCCCTTTTCACACTTTGAAGTATCGAGGCTCATTGACTGATACATACCAGGGTCGTTACTAGTATAAGATTTGTTAATGTAGTTACCAGATTCCAGAGCGTATGAAGAAGTCGATAAAATAAGGGCCGTGAGGCAGATTGAAAATGCTTTCATAAAAACTCCATTGCTGTGTAATGAAGTTATTAAAGCATGTAGAGGGTAAAACCCCCTGGAGTCTGTAAAAATTCTCCAGGGTGCCTAAAATTTGGACAATAGTTAAAGCGTAGGATTCATTGCTTTTAGAACATTAAAACGTTCATCACCTTGAACTTGTTCAACCAAAGAAATTGTTCTTGGTTGATCATCTATTGTTTTTGTCGTCTTAGAAACATTAATAATTTGAGGAGCAAAGTTCGCAATTTGAGATAAGTGAGTGATCGCCAAAACTTGTGAGTGTTCTGAAACCGTTTGTAGAGACTTTCCAATTGAAAGGGCCGTCTCTCCACCAATACCAGTATCGATTTCATCAAAAAGAAACACTGAAATCGTGTCATTTGAAGATAAGATTTGGCGAACGGAAAGTAGTATGCGCGAAAGCTCTCCACCTGAAGCGATTTCTTTAACTTTGAAGAAGCCTTCTCCTGGATTTGTTTCGGCAATAAAATCGATTTTTGTAAAACCTTTCGGTCCTAGGTTATCGCCTTTAATCGCGTTTATTTTAAGTGAAGCACCTTTCATCTTTAATTCCCTAACTTTCTCAGTAAGTTCATTTGAAAGTGAAACTGCTCTTTGCGCTCTGATGTTGTGAAGCTCTTCTGCAAAGGTCTGGCATCGGAGTTCAAGATCATTTATTTTTTTCGAAAGAAGTGCGATTTTATCATCAACCTGGAAGAATGAATCTATTTCTGATCTGAATTCAGCATAAGTTCTAATCATTTCTTCAGTACTGCCGCCAAACTTTCTTTTAAGTCTTTGGTATGTATCCAGACGATCGATGATTTCTTCAATGTTTTCATCTTCAAAAGTTGTGTTCAGCTCTTTAGATAAATCAAAAGAAACATCTTCTAGAATAGATTTAACTTCATAAAGTTTTGCAGTGATTTCATCAGAGATGATTCCATTGCTCTTTTCTGCTTTATTTAAAGCTGTTTTTAATAGTCCCAAAAGGTTTACATCATCATCCGCGATGGCAGAAGCTAAACTCCCTAATGTCATCTGACGTTTCTCAACGTTTAAAATGAGATCTTTCTTCTTGAGCAGTTCCTGCTCGTCTTCAATGCTTGGGCTCAATTTATCCAGCTCTTCCAATTGAAAACGAACATAATCTTCTCTTTGTGCTTTTTGATTTTTTTCCTGAAGTAGATCAGCGAAATCCTTTTTAAAGACAGAAAGCTGATTATAAAGCTGCTGATAATCTTTAATATCTTGAGTAAGTCCAGAATATGAATCCAACAATACAAGTTGGTAATCTTCACTCATTAGTTTTTGGTTTTCGAACTGGCCGACTAAGTCTACAAAACGCTTAGCAAATGAAGTTAACAATGAAGCTGAGCATGCTTGAAAGTTAAGATAAGACTTAGAGCTTTCGTTAGCATAGATGATTCGTTTTACAACGATTTCATTTCCTTCAAACGGATGGCCGATTTCGTTAAAGTAGTTCTTGATCGTACTGTCATTTGAAGAAAAAACAGCTTCGATCGTAGCGAATTCTGCATTTTTACGAATAAGTTTTTTATCTGCACGTGCACCAAAGATGATTTGGAGAGCATCAAGAATTAAACTTTTTCCAGAGCCGGTTTCACCGACAATAGCATTAAACTGAATGTCGAAATTGATAACTTGATTTTCGAATGTGGCAAAGTTTTGAAGATTGAGTGATTTTAAATAAAGCGTTTCATTCGTCTTCATTTTAGCTCCCTAGCGCCATGGGTGAACTTCTCTTTTAGTGTGCGGAAATAAGTTCGACCTGGATTTTTTATAAGTTGAACATGTGTTGTTTTTTTCTTTGAAACTTTAATCATATCGTTTGATGTGACGACGAGTGCTTGCTGTCCATCAAGAGTGAGTTTGATCGACTCATCAGGTTTAGCAGCTTTAATCTCAATCGATGTATTGTCAGGAACAACAAGTGGTCTATGGGTCAAACTATGAGCACAAATAGGTGTCATAGTAATAGCATTCACTCGCGGATGAATAATTGGACCACCGGCCGCTAATGAATAAGCGGTTGAACCAATGGGTGAGCTGATAATTAAACCATCACCAGAAAGGTTGTAAATGTGTTCACCCTCAGATGCTACTGACAACGTTAACATTCTTGAAATTTGGTTATTGTTGACAACAACATCATTCAAGAAAGTTCCTTTAAAAGTTGATTGATCTTTTTTAAAAACTTCAACTTGGTATAGTGGCAGAGTTGTCACTTCGAAATTCCCTTTGAGAGTCGACTCAAGCTCATCGAAGAATTCACTCTTAGAAAATTCAGTAATGAAACCTAAGTGTCCCATGTTTACACCAAAAATTGGCGGAGACGTTTTCTTCACATTGCGGCTTACACCAATCAAAGTACCATCACCACCCATTGTAATGATTAAGTCAGAGCTAGTGTGCAGTTCATCTTCTTCAATGAAATTTAAATTTTTGAGGTCGCCCTTAAAAATTTTATTCAATCTCTCAGCTTCGCGGGAAAGGAAGTTAATATTCTTCTTTCGTCTTAACAGCCATGAAGCCAAGTTAGGAAGAATGCCTTCAAATTCTGCAGTTACTTTTGGTTTAAGTACGATACTAATATCTTTAAGCTGGGCCACGTGTGCCTCCTTCAGACATAAAAATGTTTAAGGCCTGATCCATGTCTTCAAATGGTTTTGAGAGAAGTAAACAGCCATACTGGGTGGCTTTTTCAATTACGTGTGGAGAGCTATAGGCTGTAATGATGATGAAAAGTTTGCTGATGTCAGCGACTGTATATCTACCTTTTGCTTCTTCAATGACGTCAAATCCAGAAATATCCTGCAACATGAGGTCGCAGATAATGCGGTCAAAATCATGATTAAGAATTAAACCGATGGCATCACGTCCGCGACTTTCGATTGTCACATGGGCACCACGACGTTCAAGCAGCTTTTTAAGCGACTTTTGAATAAGCGGCTCATCTTCGATGAGAAGGATTTTTTTCAAGATAAATCTCCCTAATTTAAGGGTAAGTTTATCGAGAAAGTTGCGCCAGGAAAAGGCGAATTGTTTTTAAATTCAATTTTACTGCCCAATTGAGCGGCCAAGTTTTGACAGATAGAAAGTCCAAGACCTGTTCCTGAGTCTTTTGTCGTGAAAAATGCCTGGAAGATGGATTCAATGTGTTCTGATTTTACACCAGGACCATCATCGACAACGGCGATTTCTACATTTTTTTCCGAGAGTTTTAGCTTTATGACAATATGGTTTTTCTGAGTAGGTTTTTTGGAACCTTTAATGGCCTGGGCTGAATTTATGATGAGATTAAAAATAATTTGTGTAAGACAAATAGGATTAGTGAGAAGTTTTAAATCGCTATCGGCTGTGAAACCCTCGCATTCAATGGTTTTCTGAATTTCTTTCGTTTCACTTTTTGTTAACGTAATAACTTCTTCTATGAATTTGTATAAGTTAATAAGTTTAAATTCTTCCTGGTCGTTATAAAGATTTGAGAAATTCTTAATAATAGTTTGAGATCTATTGGCGTTTTGAGAAATATCCTTGAGAACTGATTTTTTCTCAGGATAAGTCGCGTAACATTAAAATATTTAAATTT
>CBIHOP010000291.1:0-4488 GCA_966211385.1 uncultured Bacteriovorax sp. | reverse complement strand
AAGATATATGGCACTTACAAAATAACAATCAGATTCTTATGACTTCATTGTGGCCTACAACCAAGAGCATGGACACTCTCCAACTAAAAAAGAAATTAAAGATCACTTCGGTCTTAAATCTTTTGGCTCCGTTCAAAAATATCTTCAATACCTCACGAAAGAAGGTTTACTAGAAAGCCAGTGGAACCAACGTCGTTCTCTAGAAATTAAAGATGAAATTGAATCAGACTCTGATCACATCCCTCTTCTTGGTTTAGTTGCGGCCGGAAATCCTATTGAGGCCATCGAAAATCCAACGAACACTATAGCTGTTCCCCGCGCCTTCTTAAAAGGCGGTTATAAGTATTTCGCTCTCACTGTTAAAGGTGATTCCATGATTGAAGCTGGCATTCTCGAAGGAGATGTCATTGTCTGTCGCTCGACTAAAGAAGCTCGCAATGGGCAAATCGTTGTCGCGGTTATTGATGGTGAGGCCACAGTGAAAACAATCAGCTATCAAAAGAAATCGATTGAACTACTTCCCTCGAATAAAAATTATTCTCCAATAGTGGTCGATGAAACTGTTGGTGATTTCAAAATTGTGGGAAACTTAGTGGGACTATTGCGCTCTTATTAGCTAGAAACTAAACCCTGCAGATATTTTTAAACTATGAACCGTAAAATTATCCATGTTGATATGGATTGTTTCTACGCACAGGTCGAGATGCGTGATCGCCCTGAACTTAGAAATGTTCCATTGGCCATCGGTGGTCGCCCGGGAACGAGAAGCGTTCTCTGCACGAGCAATTATATTGCTCGCCAATATGGAGTGAAGTCTGCAATGCCGACAGATTTCGCGGTTAAACTTTGTCCGAAACTTGTTGTTCTTCCTCCTGACTTTAAAAAATATCAGGAAGCTTCCGACATCATCCACTCTATCTTTTGGAAATATTCAAGTCTCGTTGAAAGTGTATCTCTTGATGAAGCTTATCTTGATGTTTCAGGAGCAATCAGCGCTACTGATATTGGAAAAAAAATTAAAGCAGACATATTCGAAGCAACTGGTCTTACTTGTTCGGTAGGAATTGCTCCCAATAAATTTCTCTCAAAAATTGCCAGCGACTGGAAAAAACCCAACGGACTTTTTGTCATTAGACCCCATGAAGTTGAAGATTTTATCGTCGATCTTCCTGTAAAACTCATTCCGGGTGTCGGTAAAAAAAGTGCTGAACATCTCGAGACTCTAGGAATAAAAACGTGTCGAGATCTGCGCCAAACTCCTCCTGAAATTCTCTCATTATCTTTTGGAAAATTCAGCCAGGATCTTTATCAATATTCTCGTGGAATTGATGAACGTGAAATTGTTTCAGAATGGGAGCGAAAATCACTCAGTGTAGAAAATACTTATCTTAAAGACATCACGGATTTTCAAGAAATGCAGAAGTCTCTGACAGAAGTTTTCGAAGAAATGAAAGAGAGACTTGCAGAACATTTAGAAGATGAACCACATAAAAAAGTTAAAAAAGTTTTCGTCAAAGTAAAATACGCTGATTTCAAACAACTCACGAGTGAAGAGACCATCGCACCTTTTGATCTTAGTGAAAAAGACCTGGATGACGCTCTCGTTATTGAGCATTACATTAAGCTCCTAAGAATGACCCTCCTTCGCAAAAATGCCCCCGTTCGACTCTTAGGAGTTGGTGTTCGTTTTCTCACGGCCGATGAAAGTTGCCCTGTTCAATTAAGTTTTCTTCCCCTTTGCGGATAGTCTGGTAAAATTCTTTCCATGAATCCAACTTTTGCCCAGAAGAAAATTAAACAGGCCTTAGGTCTTAAAAATGATCACATCTTCATCAAGTATGGGCGAACGATTATTAGCTTCAAAGATTTAAATGTTGAAGCATTAAAACTTGCTAAAGAGTGGCAAAAAAAAACAGAAACTTTTTTTGCCATCCAACTCACCTCTCCTATTCACGTTTTCACTTATTCGCTGGCCGCTTTTTTGGCGAAGAAAAAAATTCTTTTTCTCTCACCGCAACTTCCGACTCAAGCTGTAAGTGACATTAAAAAAAGTATTCCTTTTCAGGAACTCTTGTCAGAAAAAACAATCACACCTGAAGGTGACGGATCTGATTACTTAAAACAAGAAATCGATGTTGAAACTCCATATCTCTTTCTGCTTTCCTCTGGTTCAAGTGGCGCTCCAAAAGCTATTGGTCACTCCCTGACGACTCTCATTCATTCGGCCTGCCTGATGATTGATGAACTACTCATGAAAAAAGATGAAGTGACACTTCTCAATCTCCCTCTCTGGCATATTGGTGGAATGATGTCGCTCTGGAGATCGTATTTGTCAGAAGGAATGATCGATACGGATACAGAAAATTTTGATTATGCTTCTTTTGTTCCTCTGCAATTAAAAAGAATGATGGAAGACTCCCGAGATCTAATAAAATTGAAAAAGGCCAAAGCACTTCTAATTGGAGGAAGCCCATTCAGCGAAGACCTTAAATCAAAAGCAAGACTTTATAATATTTCTTTTTACGAAACATACGGCATGACCGAAACAGCGGCAGCTGTCATGTTAAATGGGAGACCACTCCCTCGAGTAGAAATAGAACTTCGCGATCAACGTTTTTTTATCAAAACTCTTTCACTCTCTCCTGGTTATTATCGTGACGGACAATACGTTACTCTTCCACTTACTTCAGATGGATTTTACGAAACTCAAGATAATGGAATTCAAAAAGACAATGGTGATTTTGAATTTAGAGAACGGGCCGATCTCCTTTTTAAAAGTGCCGGTGAACTCATCAATCCATTAGTGATCGAGCAGACGTTAAAAGAACTTCCTTTCGTCAAAGAGGCCATCGTCGTCGCTCTTCCGCATGCCAAATGGACATGGGCCACAACTTGTATGATTGAATTTAATAATGGAAAAAATTTTGATCTCAATAGTGAAGATTGCATAAAATCACTTAAGCAGAAACTTCATCCCTACCAAATTCCTAAATTCTTCTTCCCTTATGAATTTCAAACTCAACTAGGTAAACCCTCTCGCCACCAATTAAAAACGGAAGCACTGAAGGTGTATGGAATCCGATCGCTGTCGCATTCATTTGTTCCGGCCAAAAATGAGCAACAAAAATTACTGGTGTTGTTACATGGGTTCATGGGCTCAAAAGAAGATATGAATGAATTTCTAAACTTTATTCAAATCGATGAATCAACTGCAACTCTCACTATAGATTTGCCCGGACATGGACAAACTCTTACTGAGAACTTTTTTTCCCGTGAAACCATTTTTAGAGCATTAGAAGAGTTGATAACTTTATACCAAGGTTCATCAGCACTTTATCTGTATGGCTATTCCATGGGTGGAAGAATCGCGCTTGAACTTGCCACAAGAAAGCAGTTATCAGTCACCGAACTGCTTATGGAGTCGGCAAGCTTTGGACTCTCATCCAATGAAGAGCGCCAAACCCGAATGAAAAATGATTCTCAACTTTTTAAAAAAGTTCTAAGTGGTGAGCAATCACTCTCTGATTTTTTTGATCAATGGTACAACGTCTCTTTCTTTTTACCCTACAAAACTTCCGATCGGTACATTGAAGACCGAAACAAGAAGTTGAACCATTCGCCAAATGAATGGCAAACGTCATTAGAGTATTTTTCGCCGGGTAAAGGCCCTCTTCTGCATCAGACACTCGATGCTCTTGAAACTCTTTCCTTAACCGTTTATGGGCTTGTAGGCGCTTTAGACGTGAAGTATTGCGAGCACTACAAAGAGGTCTCTTCGAAGATGGCCCTTCACCTCTCTGTCATCAATCAGGCAGGCCACAATCCTCACAAAACTCATCCCAAAGAAACAGCATCTTACGTCACCGATTTTGTCAGATTAAAGTAGTCGGTCATTTTAACCGATAAGGGATCATGAGCAACGATGCCTTGAGGAGAATTCAAACCCTTCGAACCTTTCATTATGGAAGGCAAGGTGGATCCTCGTCAGAGATGGTACGCGAGCTTCAGCAGATTAAAAGTGAACTACGAATCATCAATGATGAGAGTGCAAAAAAAACAGAACCTATTACCAATGCTACCAACTCACCCTATCTCACAGATCAAAATTTTCATAATCCTGCAGTGATTTTAAACTCTCCTACTGAGACTGAATGGAAAGAAGTTAAAAGTGCGGAACAGTTAAGGCAGGAAGTTCTCAAAAAACTCAACATCGTATAAAAAAAAGGGCGGTTAAAACCGCCCTTTTAGTTTTTATTTCTTTTTCTTTTTACGAGCTTTAATCAGGAAGAATGCGACGGCCGCTGCAACAACAAGTCCGATGATTGTTGTTGTATCATCTCCACCGCCGCTTCCTTTTTTGTTTTGGTTAGCGTTGATGTCAGCTTTGTTACCTGCATCTGGAATGTATGTTCCGTTGTCTAATAATTCTTCGTTGGCATTCTTTGGTTTCCACTCACCACCAGCAGCTGCTTTTTGATCGAAAACTTT
>CBIHOP010000290.1:0-4492 GCA_966211385.1 uncultured Bacteriovorax sp. | reverse complement strand
TCCTGAAGTTAAATATCCTGGAACAAATTGTCCGCCGATTGTTGTTCTGCTGCTACCATTGAAACTTCCTTGAACATAGAAGCTGTAGTCTTTAGCCAATCGATATCCATTATAACAAGCAACGTTTGCTTTGATGCTGTTAACTTGGTTGAGAATTTGTGGATTCGCACCTAATGCCGGGTTACCAGTATAGTATGGTGACGTCGCGCCTGTTGGTGGAATATTTACTTTATTTTCTTTTTTACCACACGCACCTGCGAGGAGTAGTGTACTCATTACAAGGCATACGTTTAAAGAATTTTTCCAATGCAATTTCATCTCAATACTCCAAGAGTAAGTTTTGTCTAAAGCCTATTCGGATAATCTAGCTTTTCACTTTAATTATTTTTTAATCGGGACGTAATCTATCAATATCATTGAAGCTCGAAGCATAACTATCCGATACTCTTTTTATGAATAAACAAGACTCACTAGTACAGCGGCTAAAAGACCTCTATGAAGATGATGAATTCATGTTCAAGTTCGGCATGGGGATTAAATTTTTATTGGTATCGGCAGTCTGTACTTTGTCAGTACTGCTCTTTACATATCTTTTTTTGAGAATTGATCTTATTTTTTTCGTGGCCAATGGATTTCCAGGAGCTGTTGAGTTTGAAGATGCATTCTACGATTTTGTTTATTCTTCTTTATATGATGGAATTTGGATCGTAGGCGTTTCAGGAATTCTTATTTTTATTCTAGGTTATTATTTGTCTTCAGTCATGATTCGTCCTTTTAAAGCAATTGGGACGTATTGCGAAGATCGCATGAATAATAAAATTAATTATTATACACCTGATCTTTTTTCGGATCTTAAACTTCTAACAAGTTTCTCTGTTTACTTCTTTACAAAGATCGACGAATCAAAGGTAAAAGGTAAATTGGATAAGATGGATGTGCCTCATCACTTTACTCGCATTCATAAACCGAGTTTCGAAAAAAACTTTTTCTTCAATTACGTTTTTATCATCTGCATTTTTGCTCTTCTTTCATCATTGGGGATTGTCACGATCAATAACGAAATCCGTGATCAGGTTTTCGAATTATCGCGTAAATTTCTGGTAAACCATAAACAGGCGCTCTATTTTCTCGAGCGTCAGTTCGAACTTGCTAACATCGCCGTTTATTTCTTCGTAGGTTTGCACCTCATTCTTTACGTACTGCTCGGGTTCCATCTCTATGCAAAAATAGCGACGCCGGCCTTTGCCGTGTTCGCCACTATGCGCTCGTTCCTAAAAGGTAACTTTCATAACCGTATTCATTTGATTGGTTTTTATTATCTGCGTGATGACTGTCGTAAGATTAATAAATATCTTGATCACATTCAAAAGAACCTGACTTAATCGTTCTGTCATTTTCTTTGCACTTAAAGTTTGAAAAAACTCAATAATTTGAGAAAATATCTTCGTTCAACGATTAAAGCTTTTTCCCCAACCAAAGGATGGATAATGAAATTTTCAAGATTGCTTATTGTATTTGTGAGTGCAACTTTGCTCGCAAGCTGTACTTCAGATGAAAAATTTAAACAGCAAATGTCTAAAGTTCTAAAAGAAGACCCAAAAATTTTAACTGAAGCGATTGAAAAACATCCAGCTGAATTCATCACAGCTCTTCAAAATGCAGCTAAAAATGCGCAAGAAGCAATGGGTAAGCAACGTGAAGAAGAAGAGAAGAAAAAACTTGAAGAGTCATTCGATAAACCACTTCAAGCTGAAATCAGAAAAGATGAATCGATTCGTGGAGCAAAAGACGGAGCGATTACACTTGTTGAATACTCTGACTTTGAATGTCCATTTTGTTCTCGCGGATTCGAAACTGTTATGCAGTTAATGGATAAATACCCAGGTAAAATTCGTTTTATCTATAAACACCTTCCACTAAGCTTCCACGAGCAAGCAATGCCAGCAGCTCAATACTACGAAGCTGTTAGACTTCAAGATGAGAAGAAGGCTTTCGCGTTCCACGATGAAATCTTCAAAAACCAAGCGAAACTTAAGAATGGAAAAGCGTTTCTTGATGCAACAGCAAAGAAAGTTGGTGCTGATATGGCACGTTTGAAAAAAGATGTTGAATCTGAAGCTGTAAAAAACAGAATCGAAGCTGATATTAAAGAAGCGGGAAGTTTCGGAATGCAAGGAACTCCAGGTTTCCTATTGAATGGTGTTCCAGTTCGTGGTGCATACCCAGCTGAGTACTTCGTATCACTCATCGATGAACTACAAAAACGTGGAAAAGTGAAATTGTAATTTTTCCTGTTCGTTTTAATTTGTCCGTACTATTATTTTTTAGAGGGTCACCAGCTGGTGGCCCTTTTTTTTATCACTACTGCAGAGAAAAAATATGGAAGGTTCAATTTACAGCAACCTTGGTTTGAAAAAAAACCGCACATTCCAGGAAAAGCGCGATAGCAAACTCTACAATCTTAGAGAAATTATCGAACGCAAATTTATTGTTAATGAAGCAAGTGAACTTAAACAAGCTTTCATCAACGATTTAAAAAATGTTCTTCTGAAAGATGATGTCTTTCAGTTAATTGATTCTTTCTTTTTTCTGGAACAAAATCTACATCTGGCCTTGGAGCAAGTTGACTTTGATACTCCAGTAATGAACTTTGAAGAGTTTTATAAAAATCTTTCCCCAGTTCTTATGCGTGCTCTGCTTGAAAACGTAAATAATTCTGCGAATGCTGAAGCTCTACTCAATTCAATCAAGGAATCAATCAGAATTGCTTTAGAAGAAGAACTTCACCAAATTGATGATCAATACTGAGCCCTCATATGAACAGAAAAGAACTCATCGAAATTCTCCTTAAAGATCGCGACCTCTCAGGCATGACAAAAAAGCAGGCCAATCAATTTATTGATGTGATGTTGGAGACTATAAAGAGGACCGTAAAAAAAGGTGAGGATGTCACCTTGGTTGGATTCGGTACTTTTACGAAAACAAGAAAGGCTTCACGTCTCGGAGTAAATCCGTCAACTGGTGAGCGTATCAGAATCCGCGCGCGTGTGGTTCCGAAGTTTAAACCAGGTAAGCCATGGAAAGACAGTCTCTAAGCTCTATCTAGAAGCCGGCAAACTTTTCCCATGTCAAATTCACCACCGTCAAAGGACCAACGCAATCGGTGTCTTTGTGGCCATTAGTGGAAATAAGTTCCATTTTTTGCTTACCTCACTTGAACCTATTTGCCTTCCTATGTATAATTTTTGACAGGTACCCAATAAACCATGGATGGTGAATAAATTGGCCGATGATAAGAAAATCCCAGAACAGGAAGATTCGAAGCCAGCTTCCGCAAAAAATCCTCTCTTAGTAGTGCTCGTAGTAGTGAATACTCTCGCAGTATGTGCAATTGGATTTTTTCAATTTCAAAATCATAAGAAATTAACTTCAGTAACAACTGCTGCAGATGTTATGCAACAGCAATTAGCTAATGAAGCCGGACACGCTGCTGGTGGAGAAGGCGAAGGCGCAACTGAGGGCGCTGCAGGTGCTGCAAAAGTTGAAGCGAAATCAGAAGGACTTCTATATCCAATCGATCCATTCACAGCGAACTTAGCTCAAGGTGATGGACCAAGAAGATACATTCGTATTTCACTCGTGTTGAAATTTACGAAAGAAACTAAGAAAGAAGAAGTGGATGCAAGAAAACCACAAATCAGTGACACGATCATTAGTATGTTAAACGCTAAAAAGCCTGAAGAACTTTTAAAGCGTGAAGGGAAAGAATATTTAAAAGAAGAAATCAAGACTTCAATCAACAACTTTTTAGTTGATGGACATCTTGAAGAAATTTATTACGTAGGCTTTCAGATAAATTAGTACACACCAAGCCGGATGACAGTAGGTCAACCGGTCTAAGCTTTATGAATCCCAGGAGGGGAAGATTATGGCACAGGTTTTAAGTCAGGACGAAGTAGACGCATTATTAAACGCAGTTAACGATGGCGGTGGAGATTCATTCTCTGGCGGCGGCGATAGTGGCGGTGGTGCAGCAGATGACGGCGATGAAAATATTCAGGCGTACGATCTTACCAACCAAGACCGCGTTATCCGCGGAAGAATGCCCATTCTTGAAATCATTTATGAACGCTTCATTAGAAGTTTTCGAGTGTCGCTTTCTAACTCACTTAGAAAGATTTCTACAATCTCAATCATCTCAACCGATCTTTTAAAATTCGGTGAATTCGTAAACACACTCCCGATTCCATCGTGTATGTGTATTATGAGATATAACGAACTAAGAGGCCCTGCTCTTTTAGTTTTTGAATCAAAACTAGCTTACGCCATTATCGATTCATACTTTGGTGGAACAGACCGTCCATTCACAAAGATTGAAGGAAAAGAATTTACGATGATCGAACTTTCATTCATGAGAAAGATCATGGATATGGCGATCAACGATCTTGAAGAAGCATGGGCACCAGTTCACCGTATCGATGCTCAATATCTT
>CBIHOP010000289.1:0-4495 GCA_966211385.1 uncultured Bacteriovorax sp. | reverse complement strand
CTGTTAAATGTTATAAGCCTATATTAGGAGCTTCTCCTGTCCCGTTGGGTCGTCTGGGTGATCTTTACAGGACACCTGAAAAACCGCTTAAAAATTAGACAGATACAGCATTTCTATAAGCTTCCTAAGTCTTCGAAATGACTCTTTATTTCACTTTGTTTTGATGTTATTCTCTCGCCATCAAATTTTTAAACCCGGGGATGACTATGTCTAAGAAGAATTTTCACGTTAACCGTCCACACCCATGGCACGGAATCAATGTTGGTGCTGAAGCTCCAAAAATCGTTAAGGCCTATATCGAAATTATCGCTAACGACGTAATCAAATACGAAATCGATAAAGAAACTGGTTTCATCATGGTTGATAGACCACAAAAATTTTCTTCACTTCCACCAGTTCTTTACGGACTTATTCCTCAAACTTATTCAGCTGAAAAAACAGCTGCGTTTTCTAAGATGGCCACTAATGGTGACGGCGATCCACATGACATTTGTGTTCTTTCAGAACTTCCAATTCACCGTGCAGATATCATCATGGACGTTAGAGTTATCGGTGGTATTCGTTTAATTGATTCAGGTGAAGTTGATGACAAGATCATCGCAGTTCTTAACGGTGACCCATTCTACAAAGGTGTAAACGATATCTCTCAAATCAATCCTGTGATTATTGATCGTATGAGACACTACTTCCTTTCATACAAAACGATTCCAGGTGAACCAATTAAAATGCAGATTGAATCTGTCTACGGTGCTGAAGAAGCTTACAAAGTTGTTCAGGCCGGAATTGAAGATTACAAAAACCACTTCGCAAAATAAAAAAAAGGCCCTCCTTTCGGAGGGCTTTTTTTTGTCCAAATTTCAAATTCAATTTAGAAAAATGTTACTAATCAACAGCTGTTGTCTGCACCAATAAAAAACCCCTCGTGGTAGAGGGGTTTCAAAGCATTAAAAATCACTAAAACGGTCTAGCAAACCGGATTTTTAGGGATAATTAATACTATCACATCCAAAATTATTAACAAGCCGAGAGCTCCTGCGCCAATGAAGGCGACTTAGGAGGCAAGGATGCTCAAAGCATTAAAAATTCTAAAGATTGTAATCTTGATTCTAAAACTACTAGCAATAGTTTTAGAGTCACTGAAGATGAATCTTTAAGATTTTTAGGGAGGAGAAATCCTCCCTTTTTTTCCAAATTTTTTTCTAAAAATATTAGTCAAAAAAAAAGCCCTCCTTTCGGAGGGCTTTTTTTTGCTTATTTTTTAAGCTGATCTTTGATGATTTGAGATTGCTGGTCTTTTAGACTCACTGGTGAGTTGTGTGGGTAAAGGATTAACATTCTCATGTTACCTAATCCACGCTTCAGAGAAAGTCTCTCAAGATTGTTTTCACCAACTGTTACAACTTCAGGCATATCGTAGAATGCTAAGCTGTTTTCTTTTAAGCTGAATGATTGCCATTTTTCGCCGTGGTTAGCGAGGAAATCATCGCCTTTCGAATCAGCTTCTAAGTGAGTAACAGCAAGCTTGATTCCAACTTTATCATTTTTACCTTTAACGATTGCTGCTAGCTCAGTTTCGATTACAGCAACGTTTGAGTGGTTGTAGTATTGCATTTCACCTACTGCGCGAATGGCCGGAATATAGTTTTCTGGATTCGTCATTGGAGAAATTTCATAGTCTGTACGGATGTTACGAGCAGCTTCTGCATCGAGAAGAATTGAAGCGAAAACATCTTGAGTGATACCAGCGATGTAAGTCGCTTTGATACCTAGAAGTTCTTGATCAGCAATTCCATCAGCATTGTGGTCAATCTGAAGTGAGATATCACATGGCTGCCAGAATGTTAGAGCGTCGTATAACTTCACACCAACTTGAAGAACTTTTTTCCCTTCTTTTTCAACAATACGGATACCTGCTGCTTCAAGATCACAAAGAGTTGAAGAAGAAAGATTCTCTGGATTTTTTACAACTTTACGATCATCTGTCCCAAGTAGGTTGAAGATAAGCGCATCACCTGAACTCTTAGAGTTGTTTTCAAGAACGAGTTTTACTTCAGCTCCTGAACGATCAAGTGCTGTTTCAGTTTGTGTCACTAAGCTTGTCGCTTTGATGTCACTTACTTTGTTAAGAACTGCAAGGAATGGAAGAGAGATTTTTTGTGATCCATCTGCCGCTTGAAGAATAATGAAACCATCAGCTTCAATGTTGTTTGCGCTAGCTTCTTCGCGAGCAAGCGTGAAACTTACGTCAAATGTAGCTGTGCTGTTAGCTTTAACTTTAATAGCACTTGGAAGAGAGACTGAAATGTTTTTGCTCTTAAGTGCTTTTGTTGCGAAGAGAACATCTTTGTCTGACTTGTTCGTCAGAGTTACTTTTTTAGAAACGGCTTTTGTTGAAGCAACAGGAACTTCGCCAAGTGAAAGAGTAGCTGGAGCTGCAAGAACTTTAGCTTTGAAAGCTTCCTCAACTAGTACACGACCAGCACCTTGACGAGCAACTGGAATATATTTTCCACCAGTCATCATGATTTTTGCGTTGTTAAGAAGACGTGTTTTTAGTTCGCGAACACTTTCTGTTGGATGAGCTTGTTTTAAAAGCGCCATTACACCAGCTAAGTGTGGACCTGACATAGAAGTACCAGAGAATTGAACTGAGTCAGTTCCTGTACCCATTGCCGTAGAAATAACGTTGTTACCTGGACCAGAAATTTCTGGTTTGATGAGAGAGTCAATTGAGCGAGGTCCTCTTGAAGAGAAATCCGTCATTGTATCGATAAGATCATCACGTGTAATGATCTGGCCTGGTGAGAAGTTGAACGAAACTTCTTTTCCAGCTTTAAGAGCAGCTTTTACTGCATCTCCAATTGATTTGTGAATCATAACAGCTGGGAAATCGAATTTCCCGTTACCACCCATTGGAATTGGGTTAGCGTCGCTGTTGTTCACCATAAGTACTCCAACAGCACCTAGAGATTTAGCTACTTCGAATTTTTGGTCGAAAGAAATTCCACCACGATCCATAAGAGCAATTTTACCTTTTACTTGAACTTTAACTTCTTCAGCGATTTCATCAACACCTGTTCCGATCGCTACAAGTGATCCTGAAACTTTTGATGTTTCAGCTGGTACAGTTGTTGTTCCTTCTACTTTTTCAACTAACTTTGATTCACCTGCAAGTTTTACTTCTACTGCAGGAATAGAAATGTTTTGGGCCATATCATCGATTGAAGCGGCAACAGAGATCGCTTCATCTGACGTTCCTGGAGCACCTGTGATGTAAGGGTTGTCACCAGAGTTACCAGCACTCGCTACAACAACAGTACCTGCTTTCGTTAAGTTTTTGATCGCTTCATTATAAAGAATTTTTGGTTTACCGAATCCACCACCTAATGAAAGGTTAACAACATCAAGTCTGTTTGATGGATCAACTTTTTCTGATGGATCAGCTGCGTACTCAAGAGCTGAGATAACAACAACATCAGATGTGCTTCCTGTTTTTCCGAAAACTTTAAGAGCATAGAGTTTAGCATCTGGAGCAACACCAGAATAAGACTTCACGCCATCACCAATACCAGCCACCGAACCAGCAACGTGAGAACCGTGTCCACCTTCATCAAGAGGGTTTTCGTCACGAACTGGAATTTGTTGTTCTAGTAATTCTCCACCAGCAGAATAATTTGTTCCTGCGAAGTCTACTCCGCCAACAACTTTATCGTTCGGGAAAAATTCTGTCGCAGCACTTGGATCAAGAGCTTCGTAAATTTCTTTTTTACCAAGACCACCCATCATTGAGTGAGTGAAGTCGATACCTGTATCGATAACACCTACTCTCATGTTCTGACCTGAAACTCCAAGTTTATGAAGTTTGTCAGCGCCGATGAATGTAACCGTATTTTTTTCATTAAGTGATGTTGGAGCTACTGACTTACTTACACCAACAGTTTGTGGACGTAAGAAAGAAGTGTTTTCAACAAGCTTATTTACACCTTCAAGCTTCTCAATATCTTTTGCTACTTCACTTGGAGCAACGAAAGCGATCGCATTGAGAACCATTTTATAGGTATTGATGATTTTGATGTCTGGTGAAAGCGATTGAAGTTTTTCAAGCATAGCTGCTTGTTCTTCTAAAATTGCTTTTTTCAATTCTTCATCAACAACAACTTTTCCTTCTTCAGTTTTTGCTGTCGATAGAAGTGCAGGAAGCTCTAACTGAATGAGTCCCACATACTGAGTTGGTGTTTGTTGTCTCATGCTGAAATAGCGGCTGAGAATTGTGCCTGATTTAGTTTCTGATGGTCCCTTGGGAGCACACGATGCAAGTAGTGCCAAGGCAACAATGAGTGAAGATGTTTTTTTCATAGATTCCCCTCTGAGAGATTAAAGCGTGAAAAAGCTTCAAAGCTTTAGCGGGGGCAAATATAGCGCATAAGCCGTGGGAGTCAAAGACTAAGCTTTGTCTTGCAAGGAATTGTCAGCAAAGTTTAATTTTTTAAGTTTT
>CBIHOP010000288.1:0-4496 GCA_966211385.1 uncultured Bacteriovorax sp. | reverse complement strand
GAGCGAAAGCTTAAGAAATGATTACGGTAAATTCGTAGCAAAACCACTTGAGCGCGGTTACGGCCAAACTCTTGGTAACTCTCTTCGTAGAGTTCTTCTTTCTTCTCTTCAGGGAGCAGGAATTGTTGCTATCAGAATCGAAGGTGTTGAGCATGAATTCGGCACAATCAATAACGTAAAAGAAGAAGTTTCAGAAATCATTCTTAACTTAAAAGAAGTGCGTTTCAAAATTTCTGGAAAAGAAGACACTGTTCTTGTTCTTGAGAAATCAGGAGAAGGTCCAGTAAGAGCTTCAGACATCGTAACAAACGCTAACGTTGAAATCCTAAACCCAAATCACGTTATCGCTAACATCTCTTCTGGTGGATCACTTAAGATCGAACTTAAAGTGGCTCGCGGAAAAGGATACGTTACAGCTGTAGATAACAAAGACGAGTATGAACTACCTGTTGGATGGATCTACCTCGATACACTTTTCTCGCCAGTTTACCGTGTTAACTACTCTGTTACGAACACTCGTGTTGGTAAGAGAACTGACTTCGATAAATTGACTCTTGAAGTGTGGACAAACTCTGGAATTAATCCTGCTGATTCAATCGCTTTCGCTGCGAAAATCCTAAGAGACCAGCTTGCTGTGTTCTTAACTTTCGAAGATGAAGAGCAAGTTGTTAAGCATGATTCTAAACCAGTTGCTATCTCTTCACCTACAAACAATGCGCTTCTTAAGCCAGTATCTGAACTTGAACTTTCTGTTCGTTCAGCTAACTGTCTACAGAATGCAAACATTAAGTATATCTACGAACTCGTTTCGAAGACAGAAGGTGAAATGCTAAGAACTAAGAACTTCGGAAGAAAGTCTTTGAATGAAATCAAAGAAATCCTTACGAGCATGGGTCTTGGTCTTGGAATGAAAGTTGATAGCTTGATGAAAGATATGCAAGACGGTAAGACTGTAGGTAAAAACTAAGATTTTTTAAAATTAGGTGGAAGTATGAGACACGGTAATCACAAATATACATTAGGCGTAAAGCCAGCTCACAGAACAGCAATCATCAGAAACCTTGCTGTTGAAGTATTCGATCACGGGAAAATTAAAACGACACATGCTCGTTGTATGGCCCTAAGAGGATACGTTGAAAAACTAATCACTCTTGCTAAGGAAGACACTGTTCACAACAGAAGACTTGCTTACGCAAAATTGAACGACAAGAACGCGGTAACAAACCTATTTGTTAACGTAGCTCCAAAGTTCAAAACTAGAAACGGTGGATACACTCGTGTTGTAAAGATCGCTGACGGACGTGTTGGTGACAATGCAAAAATGAGCTACTTCACTCTAGTAGAGTAGTCTTAAAAAAGTTATTATAAAGCCTCCCTAGTGGAGGCTTTTTTTTTATGCGCTTAAATCTTTTTACAAAATTCGCACTCGTCTTCGGACTTCTTTTTCTCACTTATCTTTATGCTCAATACGAGCGAAAAAAATATTATTCAGATGATAGCAATAGCGAGAGCGCTCACGTCTTAAAAGAGCTTCCAAACCTTTCAGTTGTTGATGTGAATACCAATGCAAGGATTTCTGCACACGACTTCAATAAAGGCTCTATGGGAACGTTTGTTCACGTGTGGGGAACATGGTGTGCTCCTTGTGAAAAAGAGATGCCTGAATTTTTGGGTTATGCTGATAAGTTAAAAGATACAGGTATTAAATTTCTTCTCGTGGCCGTGAATGATGATCTGATGAAGATTAAAAAATACCTGGCACGCTTTCCGAACATTCCTAAGAATGTGACTTATGCGATTGATACCGACAATAAAGTAATGGACCAATTAGGTACACTAAAGGTGCCGGAGACTTTCCTCTTTAATAAAGAGGGGAAACACATCAATAAGTTCATCGGGCCGCAAGACTGGTTGGCGGAATCATATGTTACTCGTCTAAACTTTTGGCTAAATGGCGAGATTTCAACGCCGACAAAAGTAGAAAGCCACTAATTGTGTTAAAAAATTCTTCAGTCTAGTTAAGTTTTTTCGGAAAGTGCCGAAAAGTTTTACAACTTGGGTGTTTAAAGCCCCTCACTCTTGGGAGAGTTGTATGATTAATTGGCAAGATATGGGAAAACTTCACGTTATTCAAAAACTTGAAGGCATCTTAGGAAAGTGGTTCGAAGTCGAAATGTTCTATGCTGATTCACACGGAAAGTTGTGGTCAGATCATGCAAATAAAAATTATGCATTCAAGAGTCCATTCATGAAAGTGCAGATGCAATCTGCTTATGGACATGACTTCTTAGCAGAAGATGTTGAGAAGATGGTTGAGAAGCTAGCATCAGGAAAAGAAGATCTCGTTGTATACGAATCATATTTCAAACACGTTAAAGGTGTTGCGTTCCCAGTAAAGATTGAAGGGGAATTTGCGGGTGCTGTTTTCGTTTATCCATTT
This sequence comes from uncultured Bacteriovorax sp., assembly GCA_966211385.1. GTDB lineage: Bacteria > Bdellovibrionota > Bacteriovoracia > Bacteriovoracales > Bacteriovoracaceae > Bacteriovorax. Next base: position 2,056 of record CBIHOP010000288.1, on the reverse strand, counting down.
GTTGTTGATACAGCGACAAGTGCAGATATCGAAGCAATCAAAAAACAAATGATCGAATGTGGAACACCGGAATCAGACGCAGCAATGGCGTGTGAAAAAATTAAGAAGATGTGGCCACGTGAACTTGAATACGTAAAAGAGTTAACAGGACTTGTAGCGGAAGAGATGGTTTCATTTCATGATGAGATCACAAAACGCGAAACTCAAATTCAAGCACTGAGCTCTGAAGTGGGTGAGAAATATCGTTACCACGCGATGATTGGTAAATCGAAAAAGATGCAAGCGATCTATTCACTATTAGAAAAGATTTCTTCTTCTGAATCATCAGTTCTTATCAACGGTGAAAACGGTACAGGTAAGGAACTCGTTGCTAAGGCGATTCACTTCTATTCACCAAGAAAAGATAAAATGTTTTTAGCGGTGAACTGTTCAGCGTTCAACGATAACCTTCTTGATTCGGAATTATTCGGTCACGTGAAAGGATCGTTTACAGGTGCAGTGAAAGATAAAAAAGGTCTATTCGAGACAGCGAACGGTGGAACACTGTTCCTGGATGAAATCGGGGATACAACTCTATCAATGCAAGTAAAACTTCTTCGTGTACTACAAGAAGGAACTTATCTACCAGTAGGAGCAACAACTCCTAAAAAAGTAGACGTGAGAATCGTAGCTGCGACAAATAAAAATCTAAAAGAAATGATGGCCAAAGGTGAGTTCCGCGAAGACTTATATTACAGAATCAACGTTATCAACGTTGCTCTTCCACCTCTTCGTGAACGTCATGACGATATTCCTGTATTGATGGATTTCTTTTTGAAGAAGAGATGTGATGAATCAGGAAAAGCGTTAAAAACTTTTGCTAAAAAATGTATGGAAAAGATGCTTGATTACCCATGGCCTGGGAACGTTCGTGAACTTGAAAACGAAGTTGAACGACTAGTTGTTCTTGCAGGTGATGATAAAGTTATCGATTCATCAAATTTATCAGCGCGTATTCTTGATTGGGGAGCATCGGCTGAACCAGCGTTCAAAGGAGTAAACACAGAAGGAACACTTCGTGATGCTCTTGAACAATTAGAGATTATGATGATTCGTGAAGGATTGAAGCGATGCAATTTCAATAAATCAAAACTTGCTAAAGAACTCGATATATCGAGAGCGAGCTTGATTATGAAAGTTGATAAATACGGACTCGATAAAAGAGTTAAAGCAGCCTAAATTTTTAATTAATTGACGCGGAATAAGATAGCCTCCTAAGGAATGACGGTATAAAATGCCTCCTTCTTTAGGAGGTTTTTTTTATGCATCAAACGCAAACGCTTGAAGGCAAACGCGAGCTATTATTAAAACTCAGACATGAGTCAGAGCTCGGCGGTGGCGAAGCTAGAATTAAAAAACAACACGAGCAAGGTAAATATACAGCACGCGAGAGAATTGAAAGATTAGTTGATCCAGGATCATTTCTTGAATTCGATCGTTTTGTTATTCATAAGAATCAAAATTTAGGTCTCGATAATAAATTTCTTGGAGACGGTGTCGTTACAGGTATCGCTTCAATCAACGGACAAAAAGTTGCGCTTTTCTCGCAGGACTTTACTTGTTGGGGTGGAGCTCTTGGAGCTGCTCACGCAAAAAAAATCTGCAAGATTATGGACTTCGCACTTGAAAACAGAATTCCGATGATCGGTATTAACGATTCGGGTGGAGCACGTATTCAAGAAGGTGTTGAAGGTCTGGCTGGTTACGGAGAAATTTTCTACCGTAACGTAAAATGCTCTGGTGTAATTCCACAAATTTCTTTGATCATGGGGCCTTGTGCAGGTGGAGCGGTTTATTCTCCAGCTCTAACAGACTTCATTTTCATGGTTGATAAAACTTCTTATATGTTCGTAACAGGTCCAGATGTTATCAAGACTGTAACTCACGAAGAAGTGACGAAAGAACAACTTGGTGGTTCAACAGCTCACGCTGAAAAATCTGGTGTGGCCCAATTTAGAGTGGCAACTGAAGATGTGTGTTTCGAGCGCGGTCGTGAACTTCTGGGCTCTATTCCGCG
>CBIHOP010000287.1:0-4496 GCA_966211385.1 uncultured Bacteriovorax sp. | reverse complement strand
TGAACTTCAGATAGTTTTACCGAAACTCCTTCTGACTCTCCAATCCCTTCAACCGTCACGACGTGAGCGCCATCAACGAGATAAAGCGGAAGAATGCATGAATTCACCGATTGAAATTTCAACTTCCCATCACTGCCGACACCTTTTGCGAGTAAAACCGTGCAGGCCCCGCAATCTCCTTCGGCGCAGACAATTTTTGTCCCCGTGAGATTTTGTTCTTCCCGCAAGAAGTTTCCTAACGGCATGAAGGCCTTAGATGAATCGATGGTTAATTTTTCGTGATTGATGACAGTGGTGATAGTGTTTCGTTTTTCCATCCGGGCATTTTACAGGGGATATCCCCATAAAATCAACAATGACGCCGTCCTAACCTTTTTACATAGTAAGTTTTCAAAGCGAATTCTCTTCATCTAAGATGCGGCCCATATGAAAACATTAATCACTCTAATCGCACTCATTACAACTCCTACTTTTGCTGGGGAAATTGCCTCATTAAGAGTCACAAAAAGCTTAAGACTGCTGGAGACATTGGATAAAGATAAAAACGTTTTAAAGACCTACCACGTGATGATTGGACGAAGCCTGTTTCCAGGGCCAAAAGTTCAGGAAGGCGACAACAAAACTCCAGAGGGCGAATATGTGCTCGACTGGAAAAATCCTAACTCTAAATATTACAAGTCGATTCACATTTCTTATCCCAATGCTGAAGATAAAAAGCGCGCCAAAAAACTGGGTGTAAAACCAGGTGGCGATATCATGTTGCATGGACAACCCAACCAGTTGGACGTGATTCGCGACTACATCGATCTTATTGGAATGGGATCAGCTCCCGAAGACGCTATCTATGCGGCCCTTCCCTTCATCAATTGGACAAATGGATGTGTGGCCGTAACAAACGCGGAGATGGAAGAGCTCTTTAACGAGATCAAAATTCCAACGAAAATTGAAATCCTTCCCTAGTTAAGAATCTTATAATTAGATTACAGCTAGACTATCTATATATTTCACTAAAATCCAAGTCAGGCGTAGATTGGCTTTAAGGAGCTAACTATGAAAACACTTATTACTTTAGTGGCATTAACACTTTCACTTCAAACTTTCGCATCAACAGAAAAAGAATTCAGCTGCAAGGCCAAATACCTGGGCAATAGAACTCACGTTCTCACAGGAACAATTACAAGTACAACAACAATGGCCGACGTCGTTTACATTGAAAACGGAGCTGAAGAATTTTCTGCTTCAATGCTTGGTCGCGATGAAGATTACAAACCTCGCAAATACAATCGCCACCAACAGATGATTCTTGCTAGTGGGGCATGGATTGAAGGATCATACACAGAGTATGCGCTACTCATGCCAGAAAACATGGGCCAGCAGAATCGTTTTGAAGCCGTTATTCGTTCTTTGAACGATCAAGGCGGACAATACGTAAGACTTGAATGTCAGTTGTTAAATTAGGCCTATTGAAGCAATTCTCCGACAAGCTTCCCATTTTTGAAGCTTGTCAGGAGAACTTCACGCTCTACGTTTGAAAGATCTTGATCCGTTTCCACCGCCACTCTTAAAAAGTTCGATGAATACCCTTCAAAATTTCCTTCTTTATTTCTTTTTTCGAAAAGAACTTTCGTGCGTTTTCCAACTTGATCTTCAGAGAAAAGATTAAGTTTCGCGTCTCCAAACATAATGAGTGAACGAACACGGTCTTTTTTTACGGCCGAATGAATTTGGTTATCCATTTTCGCTGCCGTTGTATTTTTTCTTTTTTAATATGGGAATAAGTGGAAGTTAGTGATAGGAAGCTCTTTTAAAAACGCAAACGTTTTATAAAACTGCTCCTGAGTTTCCCCTGGAAAACCAGTGATGATATCAGCGCCAATTCCCGCATTCGGGAAAGCGGCCATAATTTTTCCGATAATTCTTTTGTAATCAGCAACAGTATATTTTCTTCTCATCGCTGAGAGGATGCCATCATCGCCACTTTGCAGAGGAACGTGGAAGTGATCCTGAACTTTTGGTGAAGACTTTAAAACTTCAATCAATTCGTCAGTAATTGTATTCGGCTCTACTGAAGATAATCTGAATCTCTCAAGACCATCTAACTCGAGAAGTCTCGCCACTAGATCATGCAGTTTTTCACCTGAAGCCATTTCATATTCACCGATGTTTACACCTGTGAGAACGATTTCTTTAAAACCGTTAGCGATAAGTTTTTTTGCTTCTTCTATGGCCTGCGCGATCGTTATCGCTCGGCTTCTTCCACGTGCGAATGGAATAATACAAAACGAACAAACGTAATTACATCCGTCTTGAATTTTTAAGAACGCGCGAGTGTGTGAATCAGCTGTCGTTGTCGCTGCTCCAAAAAACTCCCACGATTTATCTACGTGCACTTGATTTGTTTCTTCTTCATCAAGGTAGTCGAACACTTTATATTTTTCTGAATTACCAAGAACGAGATCTACTCCTTGCATTCCTGCAATACGAGCGGGTTCCATTTGCGCGTAACAACCTGCTACGACAATTTTTCCCTCTGGAGAAGATGTGTGTGCTTTGCGAATAAGATTTCTACATGTCGAATCGGCCGCATCAGTCACTGTACATGTATTAATGAAGACAACATCAGCACTCTCACCGAATTCTACGATGTCATAACCGCGGTCTTTAAAGCCTTGCGCGATTGATCCCGTCTCTGCCGAATTTAAGCGACAGCCTAGAGTATGAAGAGCAACCTTTTTTGAGGTTTGCTCAATAGATTTTCCTGAGTCTAATGTCATAGAGCGAACATTAGTCCTCTCACCATTGGAATTCAAGCCATATAAAAGTTTAAGAAAACTTTTCACGTTTTTTTTTGAAATAACGTTTGACAAAAAAGCGCAGGAACTCTATTTTTAATCTCACTTTCGAAACAAGTTTGGTCTCGTAGCTCAGTTGGTTAGAGCATCTCCCTTTTAAGGAGAGGGTCCTGCGTTCGAGTCGCAGCGAGATCACCATTCGAAGTACTTATAGACGTTAGCATCGGTTATGCACCCATCGTCTAGCCCGGTCTAGGACATCGCCTTTTCACGGCGGTAACCGGGGTTCGAATCCCCGTGGGTGTACCAAATTTAAAGAAAAGCCTCGATTTATTCGAGGCTTTTTTTTTGCCTTTTTTTGACCTCACGGAATTATTTCACGCTTAAATAAATCAAATCGACATTAGTCCCCTCTTTAGATATTTTGCCTTCATCTTTTTATGGGGGTTTCCTTTGAAAACGTTAAAATTACCAATTTTAAAAGCGCTGCTGGTCACTTTGGCCGTTTCTTCAGTCACACTTGGAGTTCTTTGGGGTGGTGTGGAGCGGGCCTTTTACGTTTTTGAAGGCGATAACATCAAGACCTTCTTGAAAATTAATAATTGGGAAGAAGCAAATCTCAATTTAAATGTTGAAGCAAAAGGATGGCAGGATCAGGCCGTTGAAGGAAGTATTACACTCAAAGTTTTGAAAGAAGGATTTCAGCTAGAAACTTATTCTTTCAATGGAACAAGCTGGCAGTTTAAAGATTACGATGATGGCAACTATGATTATCAAACAGCAAAATTAAAAACAGGAATGGTTGCATTCCCTGCAATTAAAACCCTTCCTGAGTCAAACACCATTCAACATGTGTATGTGAAAGCGTGTCTTCGTTTGAAAGGTGATAAAGAAAATAACCAAAACTGTGCAGAACGTGCTTACACGAAAAATCAATTGGTGAAAAATGCGGCCACAAGTCAGGAGACATTGAAATCAAATTCAATTGCTCTTTCAAATGCTCTTTCCCTTGGTGTGGTTGATTATGTTCCAAGTTCAAAAGCGCAGAAAATTTCTTTTGAAATCAATCTTGCTTCTAATCGCGACGTCGCTGAGAGCTTTTCAATTTTTCCTGAATACACGGGTAAAGTTTTAGATTTTTCTAAAGTTAAAATCAGTGTGTTCTCAAAATCAAATCCAGCGATGCCGATGATTCAAGTGAGTAATGGAATCATCAAACAAACTTTGCTCTTTAGTATGGGCCAGGAAAAACTTCTTTTACCGGATGAGTTGAAAGAAAACGTTCAACGAGTAAAAGAAGAAATGGAACTTGAATCAAAATCTGCTGATGAACTTGTGGCACTTTTGAAAGGAAAAAGTTTAGCAGATCTTGCGGGCAAAGTTGATCAATCGTTGATGGATGAAACATTAGAGCAAACTCGTGACTGGGAATACTCATTGATGCAAGTGATGAACGCTGGTTTTGGTGATAAAAAAACCAATGCGCAAAAGTGGATCACGGGAATTTGGAAACCAATGGATCAAGGCTTCCGCGTGGAAGTCGAAGTGGCTCCAGGTGCTCCGGAATTCAGATTGTATGCACTTCTCACTCCGTTTAATCAGGCTTCACCGCAACAGTTGCTTGGTGTTCAGTGGCCAGGTGCTTTTAGCGTTTCAAGTGATATGAAAAAAATTGAAAAAGAAATGACGTTCACGCGCTCTCCT
>CBIHOP010000286.1:0-4498 GCA_966211385.1 uncultured Bacteriovorax sp. | reverse complement strand
TACGCTCGCTTGCAGCTTGCTGACACAAAAGTCATTAAAGAATTCCCTCGTCCAGTTATTCCTGAATATGAAATCTTCAGTCAAAGAAGAGTTGCAGAGTTACATCAATCATTTGCCGATATCGTAATCAACTTCCGTTATTTCAGAAATAAGGATGTTGGTACTGTTTACTACGGTACAGCGATTAAAAGAAATACTTATGGGTTCCAGGAACTTGCTCTTAGCAAGTGGCTTTCACAAAAACTTATCGCGGGTTACGGCCATAAAGATGCGCAGGGAGTTTGGCAAGTATCCATGGATGAGTTTAAAAAATTCCTGGACGACTCAAAACCATTATTGGAAGAATTCAAACTTTGGTCACCAAATCCGGACACGTTCTCGCGTAACTCTGTGTTGCTTGCTGATCTTTTCCAGGATCAGTCAAATGGTGATTTAAACATTGGCATTAATGAATGTACTGAATACATCTCGATGATCTTAAGTGCAGTTGATGTTTCAGGAAAACTCAATGATACCTTATCGCTTACGTGTAATCCGGGAATGGATAAAGAAGAACCAATGTTCGAAACTGGTTGTTACAATAACAATTTCTTCGATACGCTTCTTAATAAATTGAAGTACGCAAAACAATTGCCTCGTCTTGCAATGTACATCAACGAGATTCCAAAAGAAGAAGCACAAGACTTCTTAAATGGTGTGGAAGGGTTTGCTCGCGATGTCCACAAACCAGGTGTTCCTGTAAACCGTCGTGACTCAACATTGATCTTAGGGGCCATGTTAAATATTGAATCGACGTTTATTCGTTTTGATAGCAATAGCGACAACGTCATCGATTACAAAGAATTAAGAGAAGCGTTTAAGGTATATAGAAATTCAATTATCACATTGGCGAAACTCGGTCCTGAAAGCGAAAAATACGCACTGTCGATTTTTTTGTACATGGTTTCGAAGATGCAAATTCCTCCAACGGGCAAATGGCAAGATGATCTTAAATTTGCAGCGTGGGATGCATGTGTGACGACAGACTGGTGCCGCGATAGCATCATGGATACTATTGTCGCTAAAAGAAAAAATATCGGTAAACTTCTTTACTACCTAGTCAACCAGAACACGACTGCGGCCCCTGTGAAGCCGGTAAAGAAATAAAGCAGCGATAATCAAGCTGTGAGTGATTTCTCCACTCTCCACCATTTTATCAACATCAGCTAAATCTCTTAAATAAACCTCGATCTCTTCAAAGGGATCGAGTTCTAATTCATGCGTCTTTTCACATTCAAGAGCGAGATAGGTATCGCATTGGTTGGTCATAAAGGCAGGATTGGCATCCACACGGCCGAGATGAATCCAGTTTGATGAGGTATAGCCGCTCTCCTCGCGAAGTTCGCGAATCGCTCCCTCTTTAGGATCTTCCATGTGAGCAACAGCTCCACCTGGAATTTCAACCGTCACTTGATCTGTTCCATGTCGATACTGTTTAATGAGAATAATCTTTTGAACTTTGGTTATCGCAATGACATTTACCCAATTGAGGCATTGGATGACATCAAAAGTCCCCACTTCCTGATTTGATGGAGATTCTCTTTCAACTTTCCAGTAACGAAAAACGTGGGCCTTTAATTGGAGTGCCGAAGAAACCGTTTTCCATTTGATAATTTTCATTAGAATTCCACTTGAATGAAGATTTTATTTTTACGTCGGAAGTTTTCGTTTATCTGATCGCGGGCCTTAAGATACTCAGCGAATTTCTTTTCACCAATCAGAGCAAGCAGCTCGTTGAGATATTTTTGATTGATTTCTTTTTCGGCCGCAGTTTGATCTTCTGAAATTTTATAAGAGAATTGATCACCATGGCGTTTTCTTAGCATTTGATGAAACTGTTCGTAGGCCTTCAGTTTTTCTTTTTCATTTTGTTCGCGCATGTCTTGATAGACAACATACTCACGCTCATCGAGTAGCGCTTTCATTTTTCCGAGCCATTCACGTTCCATCTGATCGTAAATTTCAAATTGAGCTTCTTCTGAAGGAGTCATGGTCTCATGCGTGCGCGTGCGGTGAGGAGTCGGTTCGTCTGTCTTCAGAGTTGTAGGAGCGGTTTCAGCATTTTGTTTCTTATCAAGGGAATCCCAATCAAGCGCCAAATTAGGAGCACCACCGCGTGGATTTTTAAAATCGCGATTAAAATAGCGAACACAAAACCATGCAAAAAAAGCAGCAAGTAGAATTCCTACTACCCAATTTTTTTTATTAGTCACGCTTCATGTTTTCCATTTGAAGTTCCAGATCAACGTCTTTGTTTGATCGAAGCATGGCAAAGACGGCCTGAAGATCATCAATCTTTTTTGCTGTAATTCTGATTTTGTCATCCATGATTGATGATTGAACTTTGAGACCACTGTCTTTGATGATTTTATTGATGACTTTAGCTTTCTCTTTCTCGATGCCGTTTTTGATGTTGATAATTTGCTTCATCATTCGGTTTCCTGAAGGCTCAATCTTCTGCGGATCGATGCAGCGCTGACCGATTGAACGTTTCACCATCTGGCCGCGGAAAATTTCAAGCGCCGCTTTCATTTTGTAATCGTCCTCTGCGCGTAACTCAATTGTATTCTCTTTGAGTTCCAGCGTGACATCTGAGCCTTTGAAATCATAGCGAGCATTGATTTCTTTTTGGGCCATACCAAGGGCGTTTTTCATTTCCATCATGTCAGTTTTAGAGACGAGATCAAAAGAAGGCATATTTTTTTTCTCCGAAGAATCGTATTTTTGGAGACTTGATGGTACAAAGAGTTAGGTAAAATTTCAATGAATCAAAAAATAGAACCAATAGTCATTCTCCCCAAGGCCCAATTTCCAGGGAAAATCATCACCATCACGAAGGATGAAGAGATCGCTCCAGCACTTGAACTCCTAAAGGGTCTGGATCATGTGGGTTTTGACACTGAGACGAAACCGAGTTTCAAGAAAGGCGAATTTTATCACGTCTCATTGTTGCAATTGGCCAGCGATGAACACGCTCTGCTTTTTCGCCTGCATTATTTAAAAGATTTCTCGTTGATCAAAGACTATTTCGAAAACGCTGGCATCAAAAAAATTGGCGTCGCCATCCGTGACGACATCAAATCTCTGCAGAAAGTTTTCCCCTTTGAGGCCCGCAACTTTGTTGAGCTTGCTGATATGGCAAAATCGAGCAACCTGAAAAACTTCGGTTTAAAAGGGATGACAGAAGAGGTGCTTAAGCACACTCTTTCGAAGAAGGCCAAACTCTCCAATTGGGAAGCTCAAGACTTGAAACCTGATCAGCTTCGTTACGCTGCTACTGATGCGTGGGTTGGACTTGCACTCTATCACGCGATTACAGAAATCGATAAGACGACCAAGTAAGACTACAAAGCAAGACTACAAAGCAGACATAAATACTCCACTTGAAATTTTAAGATATCTTTAATACATCCTTCTACGGTTTGCCCTTATCCTATAAAGCACAACATTTATAGGAGTCTCTGAATGAAAACCCTCGCTCTTCTCGCTTTACTATCTTCATCAATGTCTTTTGCCGCCGAATACAAATTCCAAGGACAAGAATATCCTCCGTTCAATTATATGGAAGGTGGAAAACCAGCTGGTGCGATGGTTGAAGTCGTGAATGAAATGTGCGCGATTACGAAAGATACTTGTAAGCTTGAAATCGTTCCTCTTAAAAGAGCAGTTTCTGGAATTGAATCGGGTGAAATTCATGGAGTCGTGGCCCTGCTTAAAAATGCTGAGAGAGATGGCTTTGCTCGCTTCTCACCTTCAATTGTTCAATCAAGCATGATCTTAGTAACTGCAGGTTCGCAAATGGCAAAGAACGTTGCTGAACTTAAAGGATGGACGATTGGGGCCGTAGCTAGTTCATCGTCGTCGAAAATGGCAACAGCTGCTGTAGCTGAAGCAGGTGGTGGAGCAAAGGTTGTGGAAGATTCAGACAACGATACAGTTGTAAAAAAACTGGCAGGGAACCGTTATGGTGATAAAGGTGCCATCATTATTAACGAAGACGTTTTAAGTTATGTAAGTAAAAAGAACGACATTAAAAACTTAAAGCCAATGTTCACAATGAAGACAGATGACTTCGGAATTTATTTTTCTAAGAAGTCTGTTGACGATGCAACTTTGAAAAAATTCACTGATGCTCTTGAGCAGATGAAAGCTTCAGGTGCTGTGAAGAAAATTCTTGCTAAATACGAATTCAAAAATAAGTAAAAATAAGAAGGCCCGCTTTTGCGGGCCTTTTTTTTATAGTGTTTTTAAGAAATGAATAAGGTCTTTTTTATCTTCTGCTGAAAACTTCTCCGTTCCGTCTTCTTTGAAAAGCATTTTCGTATGACCACTATTTTTAAGACCTGGTTTTGTAGCATCGAATTTTGCTTCGACATCTTTTAACCATGCTTTTGGAATTTTATCTCCTACTGGATATCCAACACACTCATTATCAAAATCTGTTGCTTTATTAATTGCT
>CBIHOP010000285.1:0-4518 GCA_966211385.1 uncultured Bacteriovorax sp. | reverse complement strand
GAGGCTGTTGCGCTTGAACAGCACCAAAGACTAACATCGAAGCGATGATTAAAAATTTCATGATTATTTTCCCCCTTCAAGGTCATATTTTTTGATAGCGTCTAATGCTTCCGCGACCGCTCTTTTTTGGTAATCCAAACTTTCTTTAACGCTGAAACTTTCAGCTAGGGCAGCACGCTTACGAAGATTGGCTTCCAGAGCAACTTCTCCTCTCGCGCCTAAACTTCTGTAGTGCTGAATTTCGCTTTCTAATTGCTCGAAATATTCTTTAGCGAACTTTTGTGGATTTCTTTGCTGGGCCATGAATTCTTTCATGGCCACTTTGACGGTTGCCTGATCACCAGCTGAAGCGGCTATGTCCAGATAGTTGGCGGCCACGCGATCTTGCTTAAGAACACCCGGTTTTTTTACAACGTCTTTCATTTGCTCCAGCGCGGATTTAAAAAATCCTTTGGCGACTTTAGGATCATGCGATTGAGAAAATTCACCCAGAATTTTGGTTCTCGTTGCTTGGGCCAGAGTGTCTGGATTATTTTTCGCGTATTTTGCAAGTTCTGCAATTCTCGCGTCTAGATCTTTAATCATCTGTTGAGCTTTTTTCGGATCTGTGCGGCCAAGTGATGCTTTGATTTTTTCAGTAATCGTTTTCTGTGCTTCTTGAGTAGAGAATTGTCCGGCAATACCGTTTCTCATCAAGACATCGATTTCATCCGGCTTAAATCCAGCGTCTTTAAGTAGATTTGCTTTTTTACGAAGGTCATCTGTTGTGTATGTAAAGAAGCCTCTTCCTTCTTTCATACCAACTTCATGGGCGGCGATTAATGCTTTTTCCTGGTCAGGAGTAATTTCTCGTTTAAGTAAAAGGCCAGCCGCTTTTTTTCTATCACCATTAAGAAGTTTGCTGGCATCTTTTAGATCAACTTTACCACCTGCTTCTGTAGTTGAAGCAATTGCTCGAAGAGCTTTTTTCGATCGAGCAACACTAGCGAGTTTGACAACTGTTCCTTTGATCCCAAAGCCTGTTGCTAAATCGAGAATGAGTGAAGTCGCTGCCGTACACATGAGTTCTGCTTTCGCCTTTGGAGAATAACATTCGTATTTAACCTGAGCAGCGGCAAAAGCTTCTTTTATCATTTTTACAAAGTCTGAACCTTTTTCACCTTCTTTTAGTGGTGCAGGTTTTTTTCCAGTATCAATTGCAATTTTACGTTCTCGCATCAAAGTATCTTGATAGTTCTGATAACGGGCCCAAAGTTGTTTATCGATTTCAGCACAAGTGGCATCTTCCAGCCAGCGTCCAAGAAATTGTTCGCTCAATTTGAAACGTGGATCGGGGACTGTGAGGTTATACGTGTTCAGGATTTCGCGTTTTTTTTCTACACTTGAACTACAGGCCGTTTGTTCACGAAAACTTTTTACTGCACCTTCCATTATTTTTTCTGAAAGTTCACCAAGATTTTTTAATTGATCAAACTTCACCATGAATCCGTCAAACACACACTGACTGATGCCGATATTACCAATCGAGTTTTCTTCAATAAATTTTGGATTACATTGAATGATTCTTTGTCTATCGTTAGCGGCCCTTTCGTTTTCATCAAATTCACAACGAGCGATTTCTTCTTTTGGTTTCTTTTTACATTCGCTGAGCTTTTCTTTTAAATCTGTAGAGATGTCTGATTCAAGCTCTGAGCATTGATATTCATCTCTCGTTGCCTGACAAGCGATGCTTAATGAATCTTTTGCTAGTGAGAGCGATTGTCCGTATCCTGACGGGGTGACCTGTTTACATTCGAACGCATGTAATAGGGAAGACATGAGAAAAAAAAGTGAGACGGTAAGAACTTTCATTGGAACTCCATCACATTATTGTAGTGGATAATGGCGGGTGAAGATCCTAGGCAAAAAATATTGTGGCAGGGTCTTGAAAGTACTGGAGTAAATCCATGCAGAATGTCCTCCACGAGGTTCAAATCACCAGCAAAGGTGCCCAATATCATTGTGATCGAGGTTTGTAGAAACTTTGGTCACCCTCTAGGAATTTGAACAAAAAACAAAAGCTAAGCCTTGAAAAGGTGATTGTATATTTGGCCAATTGTTTGCTTATTTGAATGTGATGAAAAGATTCATTCTCATACTTATTCTGACCTTCCAGCAGATTGCCCTCAATGCAGCTGATCCAATCATTTGGAAACAGTCACCAGATTCCGCTCCTATAATCCTTGCACGCAAAGACCATCAATCAAACGAAGAAGCACTCGATGAGTATTTTAAAAAAATTAATGAGACTCCTTCGTTAAGCGAACTTTTAAACAGAGATGAAATTGAACCTTTAAAAGTTCAAGAAAAAATGGATTATCAAAAAGGAACATTTGAAACACTAAAACCTTCATCAGCTGCGAAACCTCGTTTTGTTGTTGTGACAAATGAGTTGCGTGAACTCTATGCTCCTCCATTTGGTGTACGAGCAAGACGAGTGATTAATCGTTTAGAAGCAGTCGGTGCAGAAGTTCTTATTCTTCCAGTTGTTCACGACATTACTTTGAATGCGAAAGAATCAAAAGAATTCAGAGAGAAATTAATCGCACTGTTTGATGCTCAATTAGTTCTCGGGGGTAATGATATTGATCCCTATCTCTACGGTGAAAAAACCACTTATGCAAAATCCTACATAAGAAGACGCGCTGTAAGTGAACTCAAATTTGTTCGTCAGTTTATAGAATCAAAAAAAGGAATGAACTTCGGTATTTGTCGCGGCCACCAGATGTGTGCAGTCGCCAATCATAAAAAGCTTGTTCAAGACATTCAGATTGAAGAAGGAGCATCTGAAGTTCATCTTAATGGCGACCATCTTATAAAAACAGATCGTGATAGTGAAATCTTCAGTATTTTCGATAAAGATAAAATTCTTGTAAACTCGCTTCATCATCAAGCAGTCATCGTTCCCGATAACGATAAAGACTACAAAGTTGTTGCTACAAGTTTAGATAAAAATCCGATTGTCGAAGCGATAGAATTTAAAAATGGGATGGGTGTGACTTTGCAATTTCACCCAGAGCTTATGTTCAATGAAACAGGTGACAAAATTCTAAAAAAGTTTGTTGATATGACAATTAAAAATAAGCGTGCTCGATCGAATCCGGATTCATGTGCAAAAATCATGAGTGCATTTATTAGCGACTAAATTAATTGAACTTTTTAGTGAAAATGTTCACTCGATAAGTTTCATCTCCACGCCACAGTAATTGTTTTGTTGCAGTCGTGAATACCCAGATCTTAGCGCCTCTAGCTCCTGAAATGGCCTGAGTTGCCGAATGAAGAACACTCCAGAGATCTTTGCTACGGTGAGATTTATTAATGGAACCGCAAAAGAGATAGGCCCCTTCATTCTTCACCGCCACAACAACGGCACCAATTGTTTTACCTTTGTGGCAAAGAAGAACGGTGATGAGGTTTTCTTGAACACCTTTGAGCATTTTATTAAGTGTTTTCATGAACAGATCAGAACTTGAGAAATTGTCCTTCATCGTTTTCAAAAATTCAGAATAGATCTCTGGATCAAAATAGTTGCCGGATTTGATCAGAATATCTTTTGGTATAGATAAAGGAATCGGCCTTCTCCAGACATTCAAGCTGCTCTCATAATCGCTGGCGCTCCAACCTTCAGCTTCCAACTTTTTAATAAGCTTCTTATCTACGGATGCTTTGCCCTTGGTTAAAAGATTAAAGTAGGGAAGTCCTGCATTGTAAGGTGATTTCGGAACTGGTGTTTTAAAGGCCTTCTCTACTTTTGGCAGATCTGTTTCCCACCCTTTTGTGGATGTAATAAAAACTGGCGACATAACAAAATTTCGCCAATATTCGCAGTGATAAAATGCAAATGATTGTCCGATCTTTGTTTTTTTACTTCCGAGGGAGGAATAACAATTGAGTAAATCTTGAATAGTTTTTTCAGATGCAAGTTGACCCATTGTGTTTCCCCTTATTTTTTAATCGTCATCAACGTCGTAATCGTTTCCACCGCCGCGAGCGTATTCCGCATCCTCGTCGTATGAGTCTTCATCTTCTTCGTATTCTTCGGCATGAAAAGGATCTTCAGAATCCTCTTCTTCGCTGTAATCTTGTTCGTCATCTTCGTAACTATCAGTTGGATCTTCTAGTTCTTCTTCAACTTCGTGATAGTTTCCGTATTCGTCTTTGTAGATATCTCGATTGCTCACGTGACCTCTTTTGGCATGAAATAGGGTTTTGAGACAATCGTTTATATCACGTGACCAAAATATTGTAACCTAACTAAGAAAAGTTTGATTAAAAAATGAACTCCATAGATAATAAAAGAGAAAAACAATTATTTCATACACGTCTTCGGAGGAATTTATGGCCAAAAAAACTGCAAAGAAAACTGCAAAGAAAACTGTTAAGAAAACTGTTAAGAAAAAAGCACCAGCAAAGAAGGCTCCTGCCAAAAAAGCTGTAAAAAAAGCTCCAGCAAAAAAAGCAGCTCCAAAAAAAGCAGCA
>CBIHOP010000284.1:0-4569 GCA_966211385.1 uncultured Bacteriovorax sp. | reverse complement strand
GTTTCAACAAATCTGAAAAGAAGACTGATTTTTCTTTAGGGTCTTCTGTGAGAAGAAATGTCGTTGCTGCTTTTTCAATAGTCGCTACGACGTGCGATTTAAGATGCAAAATTTTATATCGTGGTGAAAGTCGGTAGTGAACTTTTTTCTTAAAAGACTCTTCAATAATGGGATTAAGATTCTGAATGATTTTTTCACTGAAATCATTTTTCAGCAGCGATTGCGCAATTGTCAGTGCTTCAAATACTTCTTTTTCTGCGCTCGCTTTAATGATCATCTGAGTGAACTCATCAGTATCAATGGTCGGGGCTTTTTTAGCGATCAGCATGACAAGATCGCCGAGATCACCCAATCCTGCTCTGCTGTAGTCCATATGGCAACAAAGCTGTAAAATGTGGTGAGCAGTTCCCAAACGGAAAAAAGTCTCGCCCATTAAAGTGAATTCTTCTTTATGGGCCAAGAAATCTTCAATGGGAATTTCAATTTTTCGCTCTGGAGCTACAACATTCCAGTGTGTAGAAAAATGGATCTGCTGGTTGCGATCAAAGAATAGAGGCCACTTATTTTGAGACTCTTCTTCATAGTGAGGGACTGAGGTAATAAGATCATGATAGAGAAATTGATCATGAACTTTGTTCAAGTCTTCTTTTTTTACAAGAATATTCAAAGTTTTGAGCGGACGATAACCTATATCGCCGAAAAACTCTTCAGCGAGAGCATGTCCATTTAAAATGATGACATCGATGCCCTGATTTTTGAGAACGCAAAGAAGCGGCAGCCCAACTTCTAAGATGGCCACATTTTTTTCCCGTACCGCAAGATACTTATCTTTAAGACGTTCCGTTAAATAAAGATTTTCGGCTTCAGGTATATCTCTTAACTGAAGATAATGAAAGGCACTGGTGCGATTTAGCTCAACCAGATCAAAGTACATTTCCTGCTCTTCAACGGATTTTGGTAAGAGCTTGCTCTCAAATGTTTTCACATCTTGAGTGAAATAGAGATCAATAAGTGCTTCTTGTTTTTCAGGAATAAGACTCATTCTAAAATTACACCTGTATTTTCAAACCCCGTCAACGTTGCTAGCCTAAAAAGATGAAAACACTTTTAATTTTCTCACTCCTTTCACTTTCTTTAACAACACTCGCTGATTGCGAGCATAACCGCGAAGCATTTTTGCAAAACGCAGAAGCGCTTTATTCGGAATACAAAACGATTGATCCTGATCATGTGATGGAAGATCAAAAGAAAGCTTTCTGGATGGAAGGATCGGGTGCAAATAAAGACAAAGCGATGTTCATCGCTCACGGATACATGGGCTCTCCCCGTGAAATGCTCCACGCAGTCGACCTCTACAAAAAAAACGGATACGCCATCATCGGCTTTTTGATTCCAGGTCATGGGGCCAATCATAAAATTGCCAATCACTTCAAAAACACCCGCTGGATCAGCGAGATGAAAAAACAATTAGAATGGGCCACGAGCTGTTTTAGTGAAGTCAAGGCCGTGGGTTTCTCTACTGGTGGACTTCTCCTTCATCATTACCTGCTCACAAATCCTGCTCCGGTATCGCTCAAGAGCATGCACTATATCGCCCCTTATTTTGTACAACGATTCAATCCACCACTAGAAAAAATCCTGGGTTCACTCGTAAACGGAATTTCAGTCGATACCGCCTATTTCCTCAGCCGCTTTCGTGACTTGAAAGTGATGACCATTGATCGTCAATACTACAATCAGACTTTACCCGTGGGCGCAGGCCTTCAAGTTAAAGAACTAGGACTTCTTGTCTATGGCATGAAAGCAGAAAACCGCCTTACTATTCCTGTGCAACTCTTTCTCTCCGAAGGTGATTGGACCGTCGATAATGAGGCCACAAAACTTGTGATGAATCGAGACAATGAAAAAGTTGAATTGGTTTGGTATAAGGGCAGCGAGCCACATCACATGATGGTTCCATCAGTCAGCAATGTGGCGGGAGATGTTCAGCGAGTGATGTTCGAATTTAAATAATTACTCGACAACAATTCCCTGTAACAAACTAGCATTCGCAATCAAGACTTCGCGAATTCCCAACGCTTCCATATAACCTTGAACTAACAAGAGATTCGTCACGTCAGTTTGACGATAATCTCCAGTTAAATCTGCATCGCCTTTTTGAGCTTGTTGGATTGATTTGTCATCTAACTCGCGAAGCGAATAAGTTGGTTCTTTAAGAAGCAGTTGATTCTTGATTGAAGAACCGTGAACTCCACCAACACCCACAAAAACAAGATCGCGGTTTTTGTTAAAGAAGAATGGAGGCACATGTAAACGTGCATAGGAACGAGCAAGCGCGATCGCATTAGGACGAGAAAGACCAATTGGATTTGGAGTTCCACCCGACTCAATTGGCTTAAGTTGAAAAACTTCCATGACCATGTTTTTAAAATTAACCGAAGCCAGGCTTCCCAGATACATTTGCGTCTCTCCTTTTTCATCTTTAGACGTCATTTGCATTGATCCGCCACCGATATCCCACACCACTATTTTTTTGCCGGCATCTTGAAGAGGAATAACTGAGAGGGCCGAAGCATAGCCAAGCATTGCTTCTTCTTCCTGAGAGATAACCTTTAAATTGAGTTTCAATTTTTTTGCAAAACGAGCGATGATTTCTTTTCCGTTCTTCGCTTTTCTAAAGACTGAAGTTGCCACCCCTTTAGTTTTTTTCGGTTTGTGAACTTTTCCCAGAGCAATGAGTTCCTGAAGAGCGGCCAGACCTTTATCTTCCATTCCTTTTGAGATGGATTGGTCTTTTGATTTTTCGAAATCGTCGTTATAACCAACAGAGCGCGATTCATTCACCAGCACTTTAATAATTTTTTTACTGCAAATATCAACTTCTGCGACCATCATCTTTGTCGATCCAGAGCCGATATCAAGTCCCATTCTATTTTCGTTACAAACCTTAGCAAAGGCCGGAGTAACAAAAATAAAAGTTAAAGCAATCAGTAAATGTTTCACGAATATCTCCTAATAAGTCTTCGTTTGAATAAAAGTAGAAAAACGCTCATTCCCGCGTTTCCAGATGATGGCATCATAGATGAAATGCGAAATCAACGGAGTGGTAAGAAGAGCAAGAGCTAGCGAATCAAGAGGATCAAAGAGATCGATAATGTCCGTTTGGTAATAGTCAAAAAGGGCACCAATTCCAAAAAGCAAAGTGAGAAAAAAGAAAGCGTATTTTTTAATGAATGGAACTTTATGAGTTAAAACCAATCTTTTTTCCATCAGGAAAAAATAAGGAACTGCGTGAGAAAAAATGAGTAGCGCATAACTTTGCAGCTGATCCTTTGAATAGATGAAGGAGAAGGCGTATACGACGGTAAAGAAAATCATCGAAAGCATACCACGAATATTTTTTTGAAGCGCAAGAGTCGTTCCAATGACAAGCACTCCAATGAAATAAAGAATCAGGCCATATCCATGCCAGGCTTCAAGAGTTGCCTGGGGAAACCACTGTGAAAGTTCGAGCGGTTTAATAATCGCCTCACCAAGAACTCCCGATGTCATATTAGATTTTAAGTGAAAAAGAATAAATGGCATCATCGTCAAAAAGTAGTAGCTCCACTTTACAATCGTAGCGTTTTTCTTTTCACCGATTCTATAGAGAAATGTAACACCCAGACCCTGGCGCATGTTATGAAAAATTGTGAAATAAAAAATGTACATGAAAAAATAAGGTTCAAAGGCGAGATGGATAACAAGATTCAAAAAAAACGATCCCAATAAAACGATCCAAACATACTTCTTTCGCACTTCTTCCGGATCAGCGAGAACTTCCAGTAGTGTTGAATAGACGTGGCCGCCATCAAGAAAATAGATGGTCAATAAAACGAATGCACTAGAAGCCAGGATATTTGTTGTCATCGTCAAGATAAAGACAATGAAAGTTGCAGCAAATATTTTTAAAAAGTCTTCTCGATACGCCTGGAAAATCATTTGACCAGTTCAATCCAAAGAGGGAGATTATAGTACGTGCTGACTCTAGTGACTTTATTGTTTCTTACTTCAAAAAAGCTTCCTGCGCGAATGCTGTAAGTTTGGTTTCTGGCAGGAGGAAGAGATCCATCCGTCTTAAGGTAAGTGCCGTGAACCATGAATTCTGCAGAAAAATTTATTCCGTTGCCGGCATCCATGACAATAATATCTGTAAGATTCTCTTTGTAACATTCATTCATGTGATCTAAGAACTTAGCAAAGGTAGCTTTCCCCGATTGAACTTTACCTTGATTGATTTCATGGACGACATTTTCGTCCACCAGTTCCAGCATGCCTTGAGCATCACCACGGTTAAAAACTTCAAAATAGCTTTCAATTAAACGTTTGCCAGATATGTTCATAGGTTCTCCAAAAATGATAACTCAATAAGGGTAACGAGGGCTGGATTTAAAAGCAAGCCTGGCGTATATTTGGGGGATGAAAAATAAATATTTTGGCACTCCTAAACTTAGGTTTCTCTACTCTTTATTCTTTTTGCAAATCATCATGTACACACTCTTTAGATTGGTGTTCTTGATTTGGTTCAAA
>CBIHOP010000283.1:0-4581 GCA_966211385.1 uncultured Bacteriovorax sp. | reverse complement strand
GTTTGATGAAACGTTTGTTGAAACGCCACCCGCATCTGTTGTCATAACAGCATAAGGAACACACGTGTTTGTTGCAATGGAAGTTGAACCGCTGATTTTAAGCGCTAAACTCGCTGGTAAATTTGCGTTTGTAATCGCAACAGAAATTGTTCCGTTGGATAGACCTGTTGATTGAGCAACAAAGTTTACGTTTTGTGCTGAAGCGTTTTTATAATAAATTCCTGTGTAACTTGTTCCACTCGCAATTGTCACTGAACCTGCGGCCGAAGCTGTACAGGTATCTTCTGTATAAAAATCCCCTGTTCCCTTTCCTGATAATGTGACTGTGACGTTAGAAGACGCGTTGACTGAGTTTCCGTTAGCGTCCGCAAGCGAGAGGATATAAGGAATACAAGCTGCTGTGTGAATTGATGTATTTCCCGCGAGTGTTAAACGAGAAGGTCCACTTGTTGTTGCTGCTGAGACGGCCACTGGGAACGTATAAGCACTCGCCCCTGTTGCTGTTGCTGCAAAAACGAGGTTCTGTGGAGAATTCGTTTGATAGTAGATATAAGATAAACTCGTACCGTTGTTAATTGTGACAGTTGAAGAAGATGTTGAACATCCGCTATCAGAATAGAAAGTCCCTGTTCCGCCACCTCCAAGAGTAACAGACAAGTTGCTTGAGACATTTACTGAAACACCAGCTGAATCTGTTGTCATAACAGCATAAGGAACACAATTATTAGTTGTGATCCCAGCAGCTCCGTTGATTTTAAGGGCAAGTGTTGCAGATCCACCACTTGATGTAACAGTGATAGGAAGGACAGATGAAACAAGATCAGGCAATCCAGCATCATCAACTGTTAAGTTTGGAGTTTGCGCTGCTGTAGCTTTGTAATAAATTTGCGCTGTCGTTTGAGTGCTTGAAAGTGAAAGGCTTGAAGCTGAAAGTAAACAGCTACTATCTGAATAAAAGGCTCCCGCTAATCCACCTGAGAAGTTTAATGTTTTCGCAACACCAGCAGGTGAAAGGTTGTTCAGTGTATCTTGGAGAGTTACAGAATAAGGCGTACATGTTCCCGTTGTTGTTGTCGCCGATCCAGTCATAACTAGCTTTGTTGGAGCATTTGGATTAACTGTAAATGCTTTTGTTCCATCAAAAAGCGAAGCGGCCTGTGAAGTTAAAGTGAAACTTCCTGGAACGTTTGAAGCAAACCAAACTTGCGCAGAAGAGTTACCGCTTAACACTGTTACAGTTGAAGTTACAACTGAACAAGCAGACGTTGTATAGAAACTTCCACTTCCATTTCCTGAAAGTGTGACGGCAACGTTTGATCCTTGAGCAATTGGGTTGTTAAGTTCATCTTGAATTGTCACTGTAACTGCATTACAGCTGCCAGCAAGCGCAGAGTTCGCTGCTGTCATAATAATTTTATTAGAAGTACCAGCAATAAGTGAAACAGCTTTTGAAGCGGCCGTTAATCCGCCAGAACTAGCTCCAATGGTGATAGACTCTGCTGAAGTTCCTTTGAGATAAATTTGTGTGAGAGATGAAGCAGCAGGAATTGTGATGCTGCTTGCGAGTGTCGTACAGTTTACATCCGAATAGAATCTCGCGTTTGATAAACCAGAAAAGTTAACCGTTGTTGAACTGCTTGCTGGAGAAAGGTTCCCTAAGCTATCTTCAAGTCTCAGATCATAACCAACACAACTTCCAACTGAGTTTGTCGCTGGCCCTGTTAGGACTAGTCTGTTGTTCGCTGCTGCTGTTACAGAAGCGGCCCATGAATCAGATGTAAGTGCAGTGGCCGATAATCCTAAAGTCACACTTTCAGCGACGGCATCTTTTACATAAATCGTAATACTAGACTGTCCCATTGGAATTGTACTTGAAATAATCGGAGCGGCCAGACAGTTACTCGTATTGTGAAAAGTTGCACTTCCAGTAGAAGAAAAGTTAACACCCACAGCACCAGTTGCTGTCGCTGTATTATTAAGTGAATCTTTTAATGAAACCGTAACCGCCGTACAAACACCAGCTGTTAGTGCTGGTCTAGAAAATACTACTTTTGTATATGGAAGTGGATTAACAGTGACCCCAAATGTTCCAGTTGTCAGAACTCCAGAGTTATCTGCGCTTAAAGTAACAGCAGCAGCAGATGGAGATTTGTAATAAAAAAGTGAAGCCGTTTGACCGGCATTAATGATGAGTGAGCTTGTAGAAGTCACACATGATGAATCTGAATAAAACGCTCCTGCACCTGCACCAGTTAAGTTAACAGATGTTGGTGAACCAACTGCTGAAGCAAATCCATTTGGATCTCTTGCTGTTACTGTATACGCACGACACTCTCCAAGAGTCATTGTCGCTGAACCAGTAACTGCTAATTGTGAAGGCGCATCTGGAACAATTGAAACACTTGTTGAAGCTGGAGTTAACGGGCCAGCATCATCAACGTTAAAAACTAAGTTTGCTACGTTGTTACCTTTATAATAGAAAGGTTTTGATGAATCACCTGTTGCAAACGAAAGTGATGAAATCGTTGTTGTACAACCTGAATCAGAATAAAAATCACCCGACCCTTTACCACCAAGATTCACTGCCGTTAGAGCTGTTACAGCTGCTTCAACTCCTGATCCATTTGTTGTTTTAACGATGAATGCAGATGAACAATCTGTTGCTTGAACTGATACTGGTCCACTGATTGTAAGTTTCACTGGAGCAGAACCAGATGATGCCGTTGCGGCCACACTCATTGAAGCATCTGTTAAAGAAGCCCCATCATCAGCAGCAAGAACATAGTTCCCTGCTGTTGCGACTATAAAATAAAAACTTGTCGAACTTGTTGCTGCATTAATTTGCGGTGAAGGAAGAGCAACTGTACAGCTAGCATCACTAAAAATTGAAAACCCAGCACCACCTGAAATTGTAAGTGGAAGATTGGCCGCTGTTACTGAAGAATTAAAAAGACCATCTACAGAACGAACAACAACAGGACCTGAACAAGCACCCGCAGTCACTGAACTTGGTCCAGTTAAAACTAGTTGTGTTGGAGTTGACGTTGAAAGTGCCGCAATCTGAACACTAATATTTCCTGACTGAATATCGCTTCCAGCAGGAGTATCTAAAACAAGGTTTACGTTTTCAGCAACAGTGTTTTTATAAGAGAATGGAATAAAACTAGATCCACTTGCAATACTCACTGTTGTAACAGGTGCTCCTGAACAGTTTGATCCCGAATAAAAAGATCCACCTGTTCCTGCTCCACTCATAGCAAGTGCAATTGATGATGTTGCATTCTTATTCATGCCAGAAGCATTTTGTAGAGTCGCTACATATGAACGACATTGACCTGCATTCAATGATGAAGGACCAGTAACAGAAATCTTCAGCGCTTCAATATTAACTACTGGATTCGTTACAGAAAGAATAAAACTTACAGGTTTAACAAGAGCATCAGCTTCTTGAAGTTCAAAGATATGACCTTGATTAGAAAGTGGACGAACATAAATAATTTTCGAAAGACTATTTTTGGCAATTGTTACTGACGATGTCAGCATTGTTGAGCACGTTGAATTTCCATAAAGAGATGCAGTATCACCTGAAACATTAACAGTGTAATTTGCTGGGGCCGCAACTTGTTCTCCATTGGCATTTTTAAGAGCAATCACAAGTGGCACACACTGATTCACTTCAACAACTGCGGGTGCTGACATTGCGAGTGTCAGTGTTGTTGTATCAGTTTCTTCAACAAGCTTATCAATTGCTTTTGATCCAGTTGCTGTAAGTGACGACATGTCCTTACATGACTGTAAAAGCAAAATAATGGTTACCAACAAAGTGTGATAAACAAAATGTCTCATAGTCTTAAACCTTTTTAGAGAGTTCAACTCGCTAACTTATCGGCACTACAAGGAATTTTAAGAGTATAAAGGGAGGGACATAGCACAAAAAAGGTTATTACTTAGGATTTTAGGTGGTTATAAAAAATGAGTAATTTAGGCGATTTTTGATTTTCGGCAGATCTTGCTGGCATCAGGACTTTCATCTTAAGGTTCGGACACCAAATTGGAATATGAGAAAAGAAAAAGGCCTCCATCCTTAGAGACCAAAAGGCAAAAAAAAAGGCCAGCTTTAAGCCGGCCTCTTTTTTATTTTAGTAGATCTTTAATGATATTGATTCTCGTTACGTCTTCACCACGTCCACCATCTTGTGGGCGGTAAACTGAAACCATACATCCGTCTTGTGAACGAGCATAGTCAGTATCTCCTCTTACAAGAATCCCTTCAACGATACCAGTTCTTGAATCAACTACAGCTGATCCAGAGTTTCCACCGTATGTGTCTGCGTTCGTTACGAAGTAAATTGGGTTTGAGTTGTTTCTCATGTCTGCAGCAGCAGTGATTTTTGTTGGAAGACCTGTTGGGTGACCAATAACTGTCATAACTGCATCGTTAGCTGGCTTACCTTCTTTTCTGTATTTTAAAGGAGTGCGGCCAACAACTGGACGATCTAATTTTAATACAGCGTAGTCTGCCATAGTCATTGAATCTTTTTGTCTCTCGATGATTTTTGTACACTTGTACACTTGAGACTT
>CBIHOP010000282.1:0-4627 GCA_966211385.1 uncultured Bacteriovorax sp. | reverse complement strand
GGTTGATCATCCGGATTACTTTTTGAAACTGTAGGAGGATCAACATCATCAGGCAGACGACGTTGTGCTTGAGAAACTTTACTTTGAATATCGTTAAGAGCGTTATCAATATTTCTATCGAGTCCAAATTCAACCGTGATGTTTGCTCCACCACGACGAACTGAAGATGTGATCGTCTCAACACCTTCGACCGACATAACGGCACTTTCGATAATATCTACAACGTCGGATTCAACAACAACCGGGCTTGCTCCTTCCCACGTTAAACTAATATTGATGTTAGGAATGTCGACGTCAGGTAATTGGGAAACACCCATTTGTCTGAAGGCCAGCCACCCAAAAAGCATCATGGCGATCATGAGCATCCAGGCGAATACAGGATTTCTTATCGAGGTTGCTGAAATATTCACTTCATTTCTCCTACTACAGCTTCGAGCATGTGTTTGTTCATGAGCGCTTGGATACGCGTTTTTTCGGCATTACGTTTATTGTCGAGATAGACGTTCAAGGCAGAAAGAACATCTAAATTGGAAACGAGTCCTAATCGATAATCTTTAACGGCTTCATCATAACTGCGCTTACCTTTATCAAGGGCAAGATCAAAGGCTTTGATCTGATCGTTATAGCGACGGAAAGTTTCATATCTTTTCGTGACTTCAATTTTGATCGCTTTTTCATAATCCGTTAGTTCATAAGTCGCAGTTGTTTTACGTTCAACATTTTCTCGGTAAGTTGCTTGTGAAAAACCGCCTTCGTAAAGAGGAAATACAAGTTGCAGACCAATATCCCAGTCTGAATTTCTTTGAGCGGCCGATCCACCATCACGATCAAAATAATAATTGGAAGTGAGATCTAAGCTTGGAAGATAATGACTTTTTGAAACTTTAATTTCGCGTTCAATTTGTTCAAGCGCTAATCTGCGATTTTTTACATCTTCTTGGTTAAGCGCTACGGTGAGATATTCATCTAGTGACTTTGACTGAATATTCATACCAGCTTCAGTTTGCACCTCAGGTTTTTCTTCTTTAGGAAGTCCAGTGATGAGATAAAAAAGTGATTCGCTCTCATGCAAAAGTCCTGATCCGTTGAAGGCCTGGGCCTCGACACTTGCAAGCTGAGCTTCTGCCTGCAATTGTTCCCCTCGACGAGAACGACCAATTTGTACACGTTTTCTAATTTCATCCGAGCGCTCTTTACTTTGTTTTTTAAGCAGCTCGAGATTGCTCATGTCATTCAAGTTTAAATAATATGTGTAATAGGCTTCGATAACATCTAAAAGAAGCGCCTTACGATCAATTTGACGTTGATTGCGGGCAATCTCAATGTTTGTGTTCGCACTTTCAATCGCCAGTGAATCTCTACCGCCATTGTAAAGCGATTGAGATAAATTCAGGCCAACTGTTCTCGTTGAATCGATTTTATCCTGCTTGTTGTAGGTTCCTTTCAAACCAATGCTTGGAAAATAAGCACTCTGCTCTTGCCTTTTTTGTTCCAAACGCTGCTGGATTCGTGAATCATTCACTTTCTCTGTGACGTTCGTGGCGAGGGCACTAGAGAAACTGGCCTCGAGGCTCACTGCAAAAGATGCTGGGGACATCATCATAAAAGAGGCAATAATTGTGACGGGGATCTTACGCATAAAGGTCCTGTGTTAGAGCTTATGTATCAGTTTTCACTCGTTTAATTGGGTATACTGATTAAACCATCTAAAAGTTTCGTTTGTAAATCTATCTAGCCGTTTTTGGGCATTAATGATAGCTTTGTTCGGCCTAGACATTAGTTGATTTACCCACAAGGAATGACCCTCATGAAAAACGTCGTTTTCGCTGTCATCTTACTTTTAAGTTCAACGCTTTTAAATTCGACATTCGCTCAACAAATTAAAGTTGGAATGGTTACGGATGTTGGTGGTGTTAATGACCAATCATTCAATCAATCGGCCTGGGAAGGTCTACAAAAAACTAAAAAAGAAATGGGCATCAAAGTCAGTTACCAGGAATCTAAACAAGACGCGGACTACGCTTCAAACTTAGAAACTCTGCTTGATGCAAAAAATGATCTTATTTGGGGTATCGGATTTAAAATGGCCGACGCTATTCTTCTCGCAGCTAAACAAAACCCAAAACAAAAATACGCCATCATCGATTACTCATATGGAGATAAAACACCGGCAAACGTTGTGTGTGTTATGTTCAAGGCCGAAGAAGGTGCATTCCTTGCTGGATACATTGGCGCGAAGATGACTAAGACAAATACAATTGGATTTATCGGTGGGATGAGCGTTCCTATCA
Source organism: uncultured Bacteriovorax sp. (assembly GCA_966211385.1). Taxonomy (GTDB): domain Bacteria; phylum Bdellovibrionota; class Bacteriovoracia; order Bacteriovoracales; family Bacteriovoracaceae; genus Bacteriovorax. Next base: position 2,336 of record CBIHOP010000282.1, on the reverse strand, counting down.
TTCACGCTTTCCAATACGGTTACAAGGCCGGTGCAAAATTCGCTAATAAAAATGTAAACATTCTTGAGCAACACGCAGAATCTTTTACAGATGCAGCTAAAGGAAAAGCCATTGCCAATCAAATGATTGGAAAAAATGCTGACGTCGTTTTCCATGCTGCTGGAGCAGTTGGTGATGGTGTCATCGAAGCTGTAAAAGAAAAAAATAAATTTGCTATTGGTGTTGACCGCGATCAAAACTATCTCGCTCCTAAAAACGTTATCACTTCAAGCATGAAGAGAATCGACAATGCGATCTACAATGTCGTTCGCGATTTCTCTAAAGGATCTTTTAAAGGTGGAACGACAATCACTTATGGTCTAAAAGATGGGGCGGTTGATATTGCTCCAACAACAATGAAAATGATTCCAATGGCGCTCATGAATGATGTGAGTGACCTAAAGAAAAAAATCACTGATGGAAAAATCAAAGTTCCAGCTAACGAAAAAGATTACGCAAAATTCGCAAAGTCGCTTAAATAAATGCTGGCGATTGAAGTTAAAAACTTAACCAAAAGTTTTGGAACATGCGTTTCTTTCCAGGACCTCACCTTCAATGTCAAAAAAGGTGAGGTTCACGCTCTGCTTGGAGAAAATGGTGCAGGAAAGTCTACGCTTATGCGTACACTTTTTGGAATGCACAGGCCTGATGCCGGCGGTGAAATTAAAATTATGGGTGAAGTCGTCGACTTCAATTCATCACGAGATGCCATCGCTCACGGACTCGGCATGGTTCATCAGCACTTCATGCTCATTCGCCCCTTCACTATTCTTCAAAACGTTATTTTAGGATTAGAGCCGCGCCAGTTTGTCGGCACAATCGACTACACAAAATCGCGTCGGGAAGTTCAAAAAATAAATGAACGCTACCGTTTCAATTTGGATCTGGATCAAAAAATTGAAGACCTCACAGTCGGAATGCAACAACGTGTAGAAATTTTAAAAACGCTTTGTCGTCACGCTGAGATTCTTATCTTTGATGAACCAACGGCGGTCCTTACTCCACAAGAGATTGAAGAATTTCTTAACATTGTTCGTGAACTCAAAGATCAGGGAAAAACAATTCTCATGATCACACATAAAATGCATGAAATTAAGGCCGTCGCTGATCGATGTACAATTATTCGCAAAGGCCGATTCGTTGAAACAGTTGAAGTTGCCACAACCAGCGAGCAAGAACTCGCTTCAAAAATGGTTGGTCGTAAAGTTGAATTGACGAGTAAAAAAGCAGCGCTTGCTCAGGAACGTTCTGTACTCCTTAGAATTGAACAACTCAAAGTTAAAAATAATAAAGATCTTTTTGCCCTTAACGATTTTCACATTGAACTTCGTGCAGGCGAAATCATGGGTCTGTCTGGAATCGATGGCAACGGCCAGAGTGAACTTGTTGAAGTGTTAGGTGGAATGAGAAAAGTCCACTACGGACAAATTTTACTTAACGGTGTTGATCTCGCTAACAGTAAACCAAAAAAAATCTATGAAAATAAAATGTCGATCATCCCTGCTGATCGCCAAAAAAATGGACTCGTTGTCGATTACTCTGTAAGTGACAATTGTGTAATTCCTGAAATATCTTCTTCCCGCTTTTCAACATCAGGTTTTATAAAAAGAAGCGCTATCACTCAATTTGCCAAAGAATTGGTTGAGCGTTTTGACATCAGAACGCCAAGTCTAGAAAGTCCTGCCAGTGCTCTTTCAGGTGGGAATCAACAAAAAATTAGTCTCGCACGTGAGATTGCTCACAATCCTGATGTCCTCGTAGCGTTCCAACCAACTCGTGGACTCGATGTTGGAGCGATCGAATTTATTCACGCCGAACTTTTAAAGTTAAGAGATGCAGGCAAAGCCATTCTGCTTATCTCTTATGAACTTGATGAAATTATCAATCTCTCAGATCGAATTTCTGTTATCAACGAAGGTCAGATCAACCGTGAATTTTCTCCGGAAGAATTAAAAACGATTCCGCCTTCAACACTTAAAGAACAAATCGGTCTCCTCATGGGAGGCGGACAATGAAAAAAATAGTCCTGAGTTTATTTTCAATTCTTATAGGTTTTGTCATTGGTGCCATTATTTTGAAAGTCTCAAACATCTCTCCGCTCGAAGCTTATCAAGTGATGTGGGAAGGTGTGACGGCTAAACCAAACTATCTCGCTTACGTTCTTATTCGTTCAACTCCGCTTATCCTTACAGGACTTTCGGTTGCTTTCGCTTTCCGTACCGGTCTTTTTAACATCGGAGCAGAAGGGCAATTCATTATTGGTGCTCTCACTGCTACGGCCGTTGGCTATATTGTTC
>CBIHOP010000281.1:0-4648 GCA_966211385.1 uncultured Bacteriovorax sp. | reverse complement strand
ACCTGCAATTTCGCCAAAGAAATGTTTACCAACTCTGACTTTCACAATGTCTGTCTTAAAGTCTACAAAAAATAAGTCCACATTTCTGAATGACAAATCTCTATTCTGGCGAGTCGTTTCTTGCCCTGTTGATAGACGATATCTGAAACGTCCAGAGACAAACTCATTAGCATCGTATGTTGCATTTAAGCGAAGTTCACCTGATTCAAATTGTCCACGTTTCTCATTAAAGTTTACTCTTCCTGCGGCCGCATCAGATGCATACTCATGTTTTAGTTTTGCGTTGATGTAATCAAAACGGCCTTCAATGTTCCATTTTAGCTCAGCAGCTTGCAAACTGCCCATTGATAAGAGCGAGAGGAGTAATAAGCGGGATTTCATTTCCTAACCTTCCATTGTCATTGTTAATAATAGTTTCAGACCTTGAAACAATTTTTTTTTAATTAGATGAGATTAGAAAAGTATTGCGACTTGATTTCTGAAACTCAATCACGTTTTTCAAAATTACCATTTAAGTGTTTTTGATAATTTGCAGAAACAAGTGAATGATTGCTTGAAATTTTGTTTCAAAAAAAAATCGTAAACACAATGCTATTTAATCCTCGTGTTATTTTTAAATTAATTCACTTTTCTTGGATGAATCAGAATGAATCAGAAAGGATTTTCCTTAGTAGAGCTACTCATTGTTGCGGCCGGTATCGGTGGGCTCGCTGTTGTAGGAATGCAAATAGCAAAAACGCAATTAAAAACACAGACGAAAAGTATTTTTGATTCAGATGCTCTACTCACTACCAACGAAATTGTTGGTATTCTTTCTGATCCAAACAAATGTCTTAATACACTGGGTGGAAAAAATGCTGTCTCAACATCAAATGGAATTAACGCGATTAATGGAAATAGATATTATTCTATTGCCAGTGGCTCTTCACCGAATGATGGTTATGGTAATTCAAATTTAAAGATTTCAAACTATACTTTATCTTCTACTTCCGCTGAAGTTGGACAAAATATCTCATATCTAAATATCAATTTCGCAAAAAAAAGTTTGCTCAAAACCAATTCAGCAGATGATATTCTGACGAAAAAGATAAAACTTTATGTCGAAGTCGACGCGAGTAACAACATAACTAAATGCAGATCCATCGCTGCAGCAACCACTGATATTTGGACACGAGGATCTGGTTCTACGATTTTCTACAGTGGAGGAAACGTAGGTATAGGAACAACAAATCCTCAAGTGAGTTTTCAAGTGGCAGGAGCAATTGGCCCCGGAGATGAATCTCAAGCTACTTCATGTAATGCAGCCACTGAAGGATCCATGAGATATAACAAATCACTTCGTCAAATGCAGTTCTGTGGTTCTGAAGCTGGCCCTCCAGTTTCCTACTCATGGAAAGCAATGGGCGGTAATGGGTATTCAAGTATCAATGTAAGAACTGCTAGCAGGAACGCATGGAGATGGCCTTCAATAACAGCCGTTTGCAATAGTGATGAAAAAGCACTGGGCGGTGGTGGGTCGTGCAGCGGTGGTAGCGGATTTAACTTCATTCCGAGTACGCTGCCTAGTGGAAATGGTTGGTACGTCAGTTGTGATACACCCAATAATCAATCAGTCACTGTGATCGCATATGTTATTTGTGCAAAATAATTTTTGCTTTCGTGACTATCTACGAGCAATTTTTTTGCATAATCTGTTCGGTACTGGTTCTCCATAAACATCACCGTAGCCGTTGCTACGGAAACATCTATTTTTTCCTTTTTCATCCACTCTTAAATCGTAGCCAAAGAAACATAGATCATCATGAACTTTATCTCCATAATGTTGAGCGAATACATTTCGGCGAAAGCAGTATTTCTTTCCATCTTCACCAATACTCACTCCATAAGAGGATACACACATATCAGGTAAAGCAGGCTCTTCTGCCGTCTGGCCATTATCTAAAATTTTATGACAGTAATAACGTCCATCTTTTCCAAGAACCAATTTATGTTTGATTTTTGCAATTTCTTTTTCTTTAGCTGTAAAAACATTCTTACTAACAATTCTTTCTTTTTCATACGCGCATGAAAAAATCATACTGCTGCATAAAAACAATAAAACGAAACACACTCGTCCATTCATGACAAAACCTCACTAACATTTATTAACTATAAAAAGTTTAGGTGTTAGTTCGAATGAGATCTAGAGTTTTCAAGGTCATTGAAAAAGAAGTGATTACCGTTTTATCTATAAACAACAATGAATTCGAAATATGAGGCGTAGTGTTTTCTCAAAAAAAAGAAAACACTTTTGAACAACAGTTATCCAAAATGCTAGCAGACTCACTTATATAATATTTAATATATCGTTATGACAAAAACCTTAATAGCTCTGGCCATAATGAGCTTCTCTTTAAATGCTCAATCTCAATCATGTGAAGGCTACATAAACTGTGTAAAGCTTTATGAAAGAATGACCAACAGAAAACTAAATTCAAACATCATCAATGAATTGAATATCCCTAAAACGTCTGAACGAACTATCGTCAACCCAACAAATAAAGCAAGATTTTTCATTAACTTAAATTTAACAAAAGGGATGCTTCAGAATGCAAAAATGAAGAATATCTTTCACTCTGCAGAAGACCCCAGCTTAGAAAAAATAAAAGAGATTAATGGTAGTTGCATTATGTATTCACTAAAATTCTCGCCGCCTGCGTGCACAATAGTACTAGCTCGCCCCAAATTTTAAATGGATTAATGATGAAACCTTATTTTGGCACTCTCAAAGAATGCAAAGAATTGAGCTTATTGAGCAACAAGCTTCCTTCATTGACATTGATTCCTCAATTAAAATTTCATGAAGTGAAATTAATTTTGGATAAGGTCTATCACATGAATATTGGAAATTATTTTTCTCTAACGACTCAAGAAAAAGTAAAAATTTCTCATTTTGTAAAAAAATCCGCTGACTCAGATTTTCTATTTGTCACTGATTTTCCCGTAGAAAATGAAAGTCACCGTGTTGAACTGATTACTAATGGAGAAACGATTTTCAGCTATTGATTTTGAAACATTGGACACTGTTTATAAAAATCTAGTGAAACAATAAAAAACGATACTTAGTAAGATTTTCTTAAAGGTCAAAAATCAGTTTACGAACAGAGCGATATCGTTCACTTAAAAAAGGCAAAAAGTTGATTTCTAAAAAAGGTTTCTCACTAGTCGAACTTATTCTGGTTATGGGTGGTCTTGGTGGAGCGGCCATGATCGGAATGCATCTCATGAAACAGCAAAACCAATCAATAGTTAAAGGCAATTTCGATTCAGATGCCTTGTTAACGGTTAATCAAATAAATGCCATTCTTGCTGATCCAAATAAATGCTCTGCTACTTTGGCCGGTAAAAATGCTCTCTCAACTACATCTGGTATAAACGCAATAAACGGAAGCAGCTTTTATTCATTAGACAGTGGTCTCGCACCTGCTGCCGGCTACGGTAATGGCAGATTGCAGATACAAAACTATACTCTTTCAGCAACGAATGCTGATGTCACTGCTAACAAGTCATTGCTGCTGATAAATTTGCAGAATAAAAATATTCTCAAAGGAACAAATGGACAATCAACTATACAAAAGAAAATTGAACTTTATGTAGAAGTTGATGGCGCCAAAAATATCACCAAATGTCGCTCTCTTTCCAGTGCCTCAACAGATATCTGGTCGCGAGGTAGCGGATCTGACATTTTTTATTCAGGCGGAAAAATCGGTGTAGGAACTGCAGCCCCTCAAGTGGCCTTGCATGTTGCCGGCGCTTTTAGTCCGGGTGATGAGACACAAGCTTCAACGTGCAATGCTTCTACTGAAGGTTCGCAACGATACAATAAAGCTCTTCATCAGATGCAGTATTGTGCTTACCAAGCAGGGCCCCCGGTGACATATGCATGGCAAGCTTTAGGTGGTACTGGATACTCGACGATCACAATAAGAACTAATAGTAGATATGTTGCTGGCGCGACTGGAGGTGCTGGCAATGATTCAATTACGTCGGTCAACTGTCTTGCAAATGAAAAAGTATTGAGTGGTGGAGGTACCTGTATCACTGGATATTACAATAACCACAAGCTTGATCGTAGCTATCCCACAGCTACTGGCTGGACAGTGAGGTGCGGATCAGTAATGTGCGATAGCGATAGTTGTGAATACGTTACAGTTACTGCTTATGCACAATGTGCAAAGTAAGATTAAGAAGAACGTTTTTCTAAAGCATAAATAATCTTGTCTTCAAATTCATCAAAATCGAAAGGCTTAATAATATGCTCACTCACTCCATAGCGTAACAGGGTGATGATATCGTCTACATCATCTCTGCCCGTAATGACGATCGCAGTGGATTTATCATTGCCCATTTCTTTTGCAAGTTCATTAGATTTGCAGAATTCCAGAAGGTCCAAACAGGTTCCATCAGCGAGATTCCAGTCGAGCAATAATAAGTCGTAATGGTTGGTTGTCATCAATTGTCGTGCTTCCGAAAGACTCAAACAAGTCTGATAATTTGAATGATTCATTTGATCCAAATGCATCGAAATGATGTCGAGGATTTCAGGCTGATCATCGAGAACTAATACGCTAAATTCTTTCGGTATGATTGTTTTGTGTTTTTCATCGAT
>CBIHOP010000280.1:0-4671 GCA_966211385.1 uncultured Bacteriovorax sp. | reverse complement strand
ATGTTCAAAGTCATCGCTCTCGTTTTAGTTTCCAGAACCAACAGGAGACACTTATGAAAATATTAATGGCCCTAATGTTAATGTCCGCCACAATTGAAGCTAGTGAAATGCGAGAGGTGAGAAGTCTCGTAGATAAAAAAGCGATGGTGCACGCAGCACGAGTTGTTGACCTCGTGAAGTTAGTTGAGAAGCCAGGACTGCAAGTAAATATTTTGGTGAAGGATCTTGGTGGATCCACAGATGTCTCTCCAACGCAGGAGCTTTATTTTACTCTTTATGCTAAAGGAGAAATGTTCAGCACGGATGCAACTTTCAATTTAGGTCCCATTTATTCTTTTAAAAGCGCTAAGAGAAAAAGCGGTGGCATTTACGAAGTTAAAATTGAAGGTTTAGACTCGCCAAACGGGATGCCTGTTGCTAAGACGTTGGTAATTGATGCTCAAGAGGCCATCATGGATTTGAAAGAAGTTGAATGCGAGGATTTTGATTGTCCGGCTTCAACAAATTTTCAATCTAAGATTAAGGTTTTAGACTGAAATTTTTTCATGGAGACCTCTGTTCATCATTCAACTCTCGCTCTAACGGTGCTAAGGTGCCCCATTATTTGAATACCAGAGGTCTCCATGAATAAACTAAAATTTTTAGCTCTATCTCTAACCCTTTCATTTTCAGCTTTCGCATCTGCTTATGATATCCCTCTTCCAGAAGACGGTCGCATTGATATCTGGCCTACGATTCCGTTTGTTCGCGGCGCCGATCTTTGTAAATATAAAGACGTTCACGGACAGACTCGCAATGAATATATGAATTCGATGGTAGGAAGCGCGAGACAACTTATCGAAGCAGGAGCAAGAGGCAGAGAAGCTCTCGATCTACTGGTTAACTTCAGCAACATGTACGATCACAATCAAGCACTCGCAGTTCGTCACCAATATGTAGATGTGACTCTTGAATCAACACTTAAGTCATACATGAGTTCTTATTACCGCAATCTAAAACCAAGAGAACAAAAAATCAGCTTCACTCACGTAAACGACATCGTTTCTATCGTAACTGCTGCAAGAAACGGTCAACGTGATGGATGGCTTGATCAAAACATTCTCGATAAACTGGATTACATCGCTTATGGAACATATGCTTTAGCTCCAAATTGTGCAGGTGATATCCAGGTAACTTTACACCTCATCGGTCGTAACGGATTGAGTGAGAACTATATTGCTACAGGAAAACCTGAATTCGTTATGAGTACTATCGCGAGCGAAATCTTCACTCAATTCCAAAGAACTCGTTTTCCTTCAAAAATAAAAGTTGGTAATAAAACAATTGAGCTTGTAGGCGCACTTAATGGTTCAGTTGATCGCGTTGGCGCTCCGGAAATTGCAGAAGAAGCTTGTAAAACTCTTGATGCTCGTCTGCCAGTACTTTCAGAAATCGAAATTATTAACAGCTATGGAGACTGGTCAGGTGGAGTTGGAATGAATGAAGAGACATGGGCCATGGCCGATGGAAAAGTATTCGCCGCTCGTTTAAGAAACCCATCTCCCGTACGCGAAAAATGGGAAGTAAACGCTGACGAATACCTTTATTTCTGTGTTCGTTAATACTTAACCGAGATTTTTACTCAGCCCCTTAATGATCAAATAGGCCGAAGCTGGATTGGTCGCAAGGGGCACGTCATGCACATCGCAAATTCTTAACAAAGAATAAATATCGGGCTCGTGAGGATGCATTCCCAACGGGTCCCGCATAAAAATAACACCATTACATTTACCGGTCGCCACCAAGGCCGAAATCTGAGCGTCACCACCGAGAGGACCGCTGAGCATCTTTTTAACTTTGAGACCGGTCATCTCGATATGTTTACCCGTTGTCGACGTCGCATAAATCTCAAACGTTTTAAACAGAGAGAGGTTATCTTTTACGAAAGCGATCATTTCCGCCTTTTTTCCATCATGGGCAATGAGCGCAATTGTTTTCTTTTTTTTCATTTGTTTTCCTAAACTTAAAATTTTGTCACAAAATGGACACTTATAGCGTATTCTTTTAAGTGATTATCCATCAAGAGGGGACTATGAAAAAACTCATTTTAATCGCATTAATTTTTGGAACTCAGGCCTTTGCAACAACTAAAGAAAATGTTCAAACTTTCAAGATGACTGTTACCGATAAAGGTTTTGAACCTCGTGAACTAAAAGTGAAGCCAGACGTACCGGTTGTTCTTAATATTACTCGCAAGACGAATGCAACTTGTGCGCGCGAAATAGAGATTCCATCAAAGAAGATCAAAATCGATCTTCCACTTGATAAAGAAGTGGCAGTTAACGTCGGTAAACTTCCAAAAGGCGAAATTAAGTTCGGCTGTTCAATGGAAATGATGATCGGCGGAGTCATGTTCGTTCAATAAGACCTATAATTTTTTCATGAAATGCGCGGCCACTCCTTTTTTTGGCTATCATTGCCTAATCAGGAGAGCCGCCCATGCAAACAAAACTATCTGCTTTAATTCTCACGTTAATTCTTTCATCGTCAGCGATGGGATCTATCGTTCGCGGATATGACAAAAAAGAACAGTGTGACCTTTACCGACTGACATCTGAAAAAGCACCACGTCTTCCCAATGAATCTATAATCACAGACAAAGACTCATATGGATTATCAACGATAGATATGGAAGTTGATTTCGATGAGCGTGAAGTTCGCGTACAGCTCATGGCCAATGTTGTATTGGGATTTAATAAAGTTTTAACAGGATCAAAAGTTCGAATTTTGGAATCGAATCCAGAATTTAAAATGCTTGTGAACCAATTGAATAAAAAAATCTTATTGCTTGAAAAGGCCTGTGTAGATAAAAACAACGTTCTTATCTACGCTAAAGAGGCCCAACAGCAAAAATAATTATTTTCTATATCGGCGATAAATAAAGTATCCAGCAGCACCAATGATAATGAACGGCCATAGTCCGAAAATGAAGAGGATTGTGGCCCTCAATCCGTTAATTCCAGCGCTCAACTCATATTTTAAATCATCAAAGAAACTTTTATTTTTTTCAGTCGGAACGAGTCTTTTAACAATATTGAGATCTAAAGTTGAAAGATCGATTTGATGATTTAGATATTTCATCTGTCCTTCTAAGCTTTCAAGCTCAGAGCTCACCGATTCTAGCTGGCGATTGATTTCAATCGTGTCGGCAATTTTCTGCGATTGCGAAAGAAGTGCTGTGTATTTTTGAATGAGCACTCTTTTATTTTTTAATCTCGCTTCAAGATCAATATATTGTTCAGTCACATCGCTGATGTTCACTGACTTCGATTCGATATTAAATCCATGGGCACTGATTTTTTCAACCAGGGCATCGAAGTGCTGAGCAGGAATTTTGATCGACATGTTCGCATACCAGCTCTCAGGTCCTTTTCCTTCATCTTCACTTAGAACATAGGCCTTGAATGGAGTAAGCATTTCATAGATTGTTTTTTTTGTTTCTTGAATGTCTTGAACTTCAAGTCCCATGCGGCCGGTTTTAATTATTTTCGCTTGTGGTTTTACGTCGGCCGCTTGAGCATCATTAAAAAAAGTAGGAGCGGCAGAACTTTTTGCCATCATTCTAGGAGCTGATCCAGCAGGTGCCGGCGCTGATTCCATCATGTCGCTTTTGTATCCAAAATCAACCGGCATTGGTAATTGGCGCTGTTTTATAAAATAAAAAACACCCACAATGAGAATGAGCTGGCAGATAATATTAGTGATTCGCGATGTGATTTTTAGAATTTTTTTCATTTAGATATTATGTGATTGGATCTTAGTCATTGTCAAAAAGTTAGACAGTCATAAACGGATATCTCGCTGAAAAATAAGGCCATAAATGAGGCCTTTCTTTTGCAATCTCCCATGGGCATGAAGCTATTAGGTCTATTCATAACATTCATGTTTTTGAGTTTTAGTGTCTTTGCCAAAGATAATGAAAAGGACGCGCCCATGAAGCTCGTTCTAAAAGATCGTGATGGTGAAGCTTTCAATCTTACTCTTATTCCGTCAGTGAATCATTTAGGAAGTCGTGAAGTGCGAATCGAAGCACGTGGTCTTCCTCGTTTGAATAAAAACATTAATCCACTTTTAGGTTTCGGTCGCGATACAGATGAAAACGGATTGATCGATACCTGGTTTTTTGTCACTAAAACCGGAATGGATGTTGTCGTTAAAGAAGGAAAAGATCCAAACGGTAAAGATGTCCTCGGACCGCTTTTACATGACAAATATCGATCGACTTTTATGATGTATGTGACGTCGGCTACGACATCACTACTAAGTTATATGATGATGGCCGCGAACGAAGGAACAAGTGTGGAAGCTGAATTTTTCCGCGACTACATGGACCTCGAAGAAAACCGCCTCGCCTTCGAAAAAAATCTTGAAGACATGAATTTTTCAATGACCAGAACGCAAATGATGTTTCATTATGAAATGCAGTCAATTGGATATAAAGAAATCGCCAATCGCATGGAACGTTTTGGAAAAATGTCATTCTGGGGTTATGCCCTTGCTGATATTGGTCTGTGGATTTCTGGAAGTTATGTCGTAAAGTGGGTGGGAAAAATTCTCTATCGCACGAGTCTGATTGCTTCCGAAATGGCCTTCGTGACAACACTAAAAGAAACATTCAACGGTTTCTTCTAT
>CBIHOP010000279.1:0-4726 GCA_966211385.1 uncultured Bacteriovorax sp. | reverse complement strand
AGCTTTTTCTTTAACGACTACGAATTTAGATGCAACGTCTTCAGCTGTTTGAGTAGCTGAGTTGAATTTTTCAACGAAGTCTTGTGCTTTATAAGTAATCGTGTGAGCTTGGTTATCTCTAGTGGCCATCAATTCAACTTCAACCAGTGCTTTATCTAAATTTGTTGCCGTAAGAATTGTATTCATCGGAGCGCCGACTTCGATATCGCGAACGAAATCTACATCACTGCCGTCGAATTCACGGATGATTTCCAGCTGAGCTGGTGTTCCATAGGGATTGAGTAGTTTTACTTTAACTTGGTTGAAACGAACTGGTTCAGCATCTTGATCCCAACGGAATGTGAAAGCGAAACCTTCTTTTCCAAATTTACTTTTTAGAATTTCAACTTTTGGTTTAACGAAAAGAAAATTTAAGGCACCTGAAAGCAAGCTTAGTGCTCCAATTGTTACCAATAAACCAATTCCCATAAGGATCGCCACGATCATGGCAATATAAGTTGTGCTCACCAGAATACTCCCTCATTAAACGAGTCAATTAATCAATTATCGAATCGATTTATTTTAGCATAAAGATGCGAGATGTTTAGAAAAAAATGTGATTTTTGCACAAGGGAAAATTTATTTGTATCCAACGGATTCGGGGATAAATGTTTCGATCGCCTCTTTTAAATTAAAGATGGCGTGCAATTCGTCCCCTTCTGGTTTGGAAACAGGACGGGCCAGACCTAAAAGATGTTTATTTTCGTTATAAACCCAATAGAGCTCATCGGAAACAATATCGTCTGGATGATCGTTAGCGACTCTCTGAACTTCATTTAAACGGAATCTATGGCCTCTGAGGTAGGTTTTTGTTTGTTCAAATGTGAGATCGATATTGTCGAGTCTCACGGCATGATCAAGCGGTGTTCCCCAACGCTCCAGATCGAAAGGTTCAGATCTTTTCGGCCAGTCTGATTCTCTAATTGCATGTTCAGCTAAATTCTCACCGATGGCCGTGCGCTCTAGAACTTTGAGTGATCCATGTCCACCCAAAAGAACTGATATTTCTTCAAAAAGGCTGCGGATATAAGTTCCCGAACTCACCGTCACTGAAAATTCACATGTCGGATAGTCATAAGATAAAATTTTAAAGTCTAAAATTTCGCGTTTTACTTTTTCTTTGGCGACTTCTTTTCCAGCGAGCGCCAAATGATACATGCGCTTGCCTTCAAATTTTGAAGCGGAGTATTTGTGAGGAGCTTGCCAATACTCACCTAAAAAATGCTTGCGGAGTTTTTCTTCGAGCGCTTCCCTGGAATATTTTTGATATTCTTCAGCGATATGCTGTTCAGCAACGACGGCCGTTTCTAAATCACCACTATCTGTTTTGATCCCAAAACATCCGACAGCTCGATATGTTTTTGGCAGCAGCTGATGAACATATTCATTCATCCTTTGAGCTCCATTGATTCCAATCAGCAAAACACCTTCAGCGAATGGATCAAGTGTTCCAAAGTGTCCGATTTTTCCAAAATCAAAATTGAGATTACGTTTAAAGTGGTGAACAACTTTAAACGATGATGGGCCCGACGGTTTGTAGACATTAAAAACGAGCGGAATTTTTTGATAATTAAGATCTTTCGTCTTATTCGTCATCTTCGTTATCATGGGATTTTTGATTTTCAGAGTTAATCAAATCCATGATCTTTTTTTCTTCTTCGAACTGATTGTCGTAAACGAATGACAGCGAAGGAACGTGACGAACGTCCAAAACTTTTGCGAGTTCAGAGCGCAGAAATCCTTTCGAAGCCTCAATCGCAGTTTTTGCATCCCCTCTCGTACCAGAATCATAAGTGTCCCACGAAACAGTGGCATATCCATAATCCGGAGAGAGTTCAACTTTTGTGATGCTCACTTTTCTTAAGCGGTCATCTTTTGTGTGAGAACGAAGAAGGCCGTTGATTTCATTCAACAGCCTTTCTTCATATTTTTCTTTCTTAAATTGATTCGGTTTTGCTTTCGCCATAAATTACAAGACTGGTCTTGCCTCTTTTGAACCTGATTGAGTCATCCCTGTTGCATCGTCAAGAGTACGTTTCTTCTGAACCATCATGTAAGCTTCAAAAATATCAGCTTGCTTAATGTCAGTGTATCCTTCAAGTGCGATACCACATTCGTAACCATTTTTAACTTCCTTAACATCGTCTTTGAAACGTTTAAGAGAAGAAAGTTTCCCGTCGTGCATGATTTTTCCGTTTCTAAGAAGACGAATTCCACAACCTTGAGCAATTTTACCGTCGATAACATATGATCCGGCGATAACACCTGCTTTAGGAATGTTAAATACTTCACGTACTTCTGCGCGACCAATGAATTCTTCAACGAACTCAGGATCAAGAAGACCTTCAAGAGCAAGTTTTACATCATTGATGAGTTCATAAATGATCGAGTAGTTTTTAATATCTACGCCTTTATCTTCGGCCATTTTACGAGCTGAAGTTACTGGACGCATGTTAAATCCAATGAGGAATCCATTAGCAGTTGACGCCATTTGAACATCTGAATCCGTAATCGGACCAACACCACCTGCGATAACTTTAACGGCAACTTCATCGTTTCCAAGAGATTCAACAGCAGACTTAATCGCTTCATATGAACCTTGAACATCTGAACGAATGATGAGGTTAAGAATTTTTTGTTCTTCACCCTCTTTAGAAGCATTCGAGAAGAAGTCTTCCAGAGATACTTTTTTCTTTTCCGGAGTTGCTTGCAGAAGTTTTCTTTCAGCAACGCGGTTTTCAGCGATTTTCTTCGCTTCTCTTTCATTCTTCACAACGTTTAATCGATCACCTGGAGCAGGAGTTTATTAAATACCCAAGATTTGAACTGGAGTTGAAGGACCTGCAGATTGAAGTTGAGCACCTAAATGATCGTTCAGTGAACGAGCACGTCCAAACGTTTCACCTACAACAAGGTAGTCACCTTTGTTAAGAGTTCCGGCCTGGATAAGAAGAGTTGCCATTGGCCCTCTTCCTTGTTCAATTTTAGATTCGATAACAACACCTTCTACTGCTCCTTTTGGATCAGCACGAAGTTCAAGCATTTCAGCTTGAAGAAGAATCGCTTCAAGAAGTTCATCAATCCCCTGCGACTTAAGTGCAGAAACGTGAACGTATTGAGTTGATCCACCCCAGTCTTCTGGAAGAAGATTGAATTCTGTTAGTTCTTGTTTAACTTTATCTGGATTCACACCTGGCTTATCCATTTTGTTAACAGCAACGATGATTGGAGTACCAGCGTTTTCACAGAAACGAATTGATTCTTTCGTCTGTGGCATAACTCCGTCGTCTGCAGCAACAACCAGAACCACGATATCAGTAGCGTTTGCTCCACGTTGTCTCATGGCCCCGAAGGCCGCGTGGCCTGGAGTATCGAGGAACGTAATAGTCTTTCCGCCTTCAACTTTTACGGAATAAGCACCAATGTGCTGAGTGATCCCACCTGCTTCACCAGCGGCCACTTTATCTTTTCTGATTGTATCAAGAAGAGTTGTTTTACCGTGGTCAACGTGTCCCATGATCGCAACGACCGGTGGACGAGTTGGAAATTTACTTTTTTCATCTTCAGAAACAGCGGCTTTCTTAATGATTTTTTCTTCATTGAAAGCGCGATCTTCAACACGGTAGTTATAAAGAGCAGCAATGTCCGCTGCTAGTTTAGGTCCAACGTAATCAGTTTCTTTGATAAGAAGATTAAGTTTAAGAGCTTCATCTAGAAGATCTTTGAATTTTACTGAAAGCTTCTTAGCTAGTTCTCCAAGCTCCACACCTTTGTGAATTTGAACAACACGTTTGCTTTCTTTTACTTCTGTAATCTCAGTTTGCTGAGTTGGTCCCACATAATCCTTTTTTCTCAAAATTTGAGTATAGATCGGACGTCCCGTTCCACTAAGAGCAGTATAAGATTTGAGTTCTTCTTCTGCACGAGACATTGTAATGGCCTGGGCCTTACTTGCGATAACTTTTTTACCAGTCATCAGTGAAGCAAGTCCACCCATACGCTTCTTGTTTTCTTCTTCGTCACCGCGTTTTTTCTCATCCATTTCTTCTTCAGTCATAGGACCTGTTGAAGATGTTGGATATTTTGGTGCCGCTGCTCTAGCTGCGGCCGCAGCTGCTTTAGCTGCCGCTTCTTTTTCCTGATTTTCTTTGAAAAGAGGATCTTTAGACGGCGTGTAGATCGGAGTAAATCGGTGTGGGCGATCAATTGCGTTTTTACGCTCTTCTGCTTTTTCCGCTGCAAGTGCTGCTTTATCAGCGGCCTTGCGAGTGATAACACCTTGCTCGTTTGGTTGATCTTTTTTCGGCGCCACTTTTTCAGGACGCGCAACAACTCTTAAACCAGAAGTAGCTGCCGATGTTGCTGTCGCAGGTTCTGTTCCCGCTTTTGCAACAACTTGTTCTTCTTCTTGCTCAACTGGTGCTTCTGTTTCTTCTTGTTCTTCAGTTTCAACAACTGCAGTAGGAGGTTCGAATGTTTCTTCTTCGCTAGCTGCTTGAAGTGTTTCTTCCTGCTCTTCTGATTGATCATCCGTTTTACGACGAATAACAGTTGCTTTCTTTTTAACTGTCTTTTTGGCAGCTGGTTTGTCTTCGCCTTCTTCTGTCGATGCTTTTTTCGCTGCCCCTTTTGGCTCAGCTACTTTTTTCTCAACAGTTTTTTGAGCAGCAGTTGCCACTTTTTTAAG
>CBIHOP010000278.1:0-4731 GCA_966211385.1 uncultured Bacteriovorax sp. | reverse complement strand
ACTTCACGGCGGAAACGCTGCTAACTTCCTCGACGTAGGCGGTGGAGCAACGAAAGAAGCTGTAGAGCAAGCTTTCAGAATTATCCTTTCTGATCCAAACGTAAAAGCAATTCTCGTCAACATCTTCGGTGGAATCATGAAGTGTGACATCATCGCAGAAGGCGTTGTGGCCGCAGCTCGCGCTGTTTCGCTAAAAGTTCCTCTTGTTGTTCGTCTTGAAGGAACAAACGTTGATCTCGGAAAGAAAATATTAAATGAATCAGGCCTAGCGATTACAGCTGCTGGTGATTTAGGTGACGCTGCTAAAAAAGTCGTTGCCGCTGCAAAAGGAGTTTAATCATGGCGATCATGATCGATAAAAATACACGTCTCATTACAATCGGTATCACTGGTAAACAAGGTACTTTCCACACAAAACAATCTGAAGCTTACGGCACAAAAGTTGTTGGTGGAGTCACTCCAGGTAAAGGTGGAACTGTTCACGAAGGATGGCCGGTTTTCAATACTGTTAAAGAAGCTGTTAAAAAAACAGAAGCAAACGCAGCGATGGTTTTCGTACCACCTCCATTTGCAGCTGACGCTATCTTAGAATGTATCGAAGCAAAACTTCCTATCATCATCACAATCACTGAAGGGATTCCCATCCTAGATATGGTTAAAGTAAAAGATGCACTTTCTAGAAACCCAGAAGTCAGACTAGTCGGTCCAAACTGTCCAGGTGTTATCACTCCAGGTCAGTGTAAAATCGGAATTATGCCAGGACACATTCACCTTCCAGGAAGAATCGGGATCATCTCTCGTTCTGGAACTCTTACATACGAAGCTGTTGGACAATTAACAGCTAAAGGTATCGGTCAATCAACATGTGTTGGTATCGGTGGAGATCCAGTAAACGGAACAAACTTTATCGACGTTCTAGAAATGTTCAATAAAGATCCAGATACTGACGGCGTTATCATGATTGGAGAAATCGGTGGATCTGCTGAAACAGATGCTGCTCGTTGGATTCAAAAAAATATGAAGAAGCCAGTTGTTGGATTTATCGCTGGTGCAGCTGCTCCTAAAGGAAAGAGAATGGGTCACGCAGGTGCGCTTATCTCTGGAGAAGACGATACTGCTGCAGCAAAGTTTAAAGTTCTAGAAGAGTGTGGTATCACAGTGGCAAGATCGCCAGCTGACCTCGCTTCTAAACTTGAAGAAGCAATGAAAGCAAAAAACATTACAATCAGAAATTCATAGTTCGTTACTTAAAAGGAGTACACAAATGGAAAGAACATTTTCAATCATTAAGCCAAACGCAGTTGCTGATAACAACATCGGTAACATCATCGCTCGTTTCGAAAAAGAAGGTCTTCGTATTGCTGGCCTTAAACTTACAAAACTTTCAAAAGAAAAAGCTGAAGGTTTCTATATCGAGCACAAAGAGCGTCCATTCTTCGGATCTCTTGTAGGCTTCATGACTGAAGGTCCAGTTGTTCTTATGGTTCTTGAAGGCGAAAACGCTGTAGAAAAAAACCGTAAGATCATGGGTGCTACTAACCCAGCTAACGCTGAAGAAGGAACTCTTCGTAAGCTTTACGCTAAATCAATCGAAGCAAACGCTGTTCACGGATCAGACTCTCAAGCAGCTGCTGATCGCGAGATCAACTATTTCTTCGACAGAAACGAACTTCAAGGCAGATATTAATGGCCGAAAAAATGCAACCGCGGTTGCATTTTTATAGCTTCTGAAAATTTAAAAAAACCGAACGACTTCCAAAGAGTTCGGACATTTGAAGGCCCTTGCAAGAGGGCCTTTTTTTATGTCTAATTTTATTTAATGAAAAAAATTATTAAAATGTTGATGCTACTTTGTGGACTTGCAGTGATTTGTTTTTCCATATGGGAATCTATCAAAATTTACAAAAAGCCGACGACCGAATGGCATCATTGTAAATCCAATAATGAATGTACACCTGATTATGCATGCGATTCTCGACCTTTGAATAAAGCATTTCAAAAGAGGGCCATGGCCTTTAATGAATTTTTAGGGCCTTTGATGCGAATTGCGTGTTACGAAAGACTTCCTGGAGAACCTAGAGAAGCATTTTGCAGAAAAGAAACTTGTGTTGATGACAGTTTTGATGATTGGAAAGTCTGTAATAACGATGAGGATTGTGTTCTAGTAAAAAGAATGTGTGGTGAGGAAAGTTATCATAAAAAGTATGAAGATAAAGCTAGAAAGGCAATTGAAAATATGGAAGCTGACTTGATGCCTGATTGCAGAGATGCAAATAAGAAATCAGGACAACGTCGATTAAAATGCATAACTAATAAATGTGCAATTGTTTATGAATAATCCTCTAGAGAAAAAAACAAAATTAAAAGTCATCTCCTACATTTTTAGAGACGACGAAAACGAAATCCTAGTCTTCGATCATCGTGGCATGCCCGAAGCCGGCACACAAGTTGTCGGGGGAACTGTGGAGAGTGGTGAAGATTTCAAGGCCGCACTCGCGCGCGAAATTCTTGAAGAATCAGGTCTCATCATCAACGTGGACGACATGACTCCAATAGGTGAGACGACTTATCATCGCAAAGATAAACCTGAAATAAATCAACGACATTATTTCAAAATCATCAGTCATGATTTGCCAGCGTCGTGGTCTCACACCGTCAAAAGTGACGGTGAAGACAACGGACTTATTTTTGATTTTTTTTGGCTCACAAGAGAAGAAGCAAAAACTAAACTCACCGGAAATTTCGGCGAATTATTGTAGACACTCATCCAGATCTCTATACGTTTCTTCCGATACTTCTAAGGTGTAGGTATTGACCTTCTTCATACCGTCTTCTCCGAGTCTGCAAATTTGATCATTTTTAATTGTAGCTAGTCGATTTTTACAATCCTCTAGTTTGTCAAAATGGTATCCGTAAGTAAAAAAACGAGACTCGACATTCATGAGATAAATTTTATTTCCTTTCATCGAGCACGTCAGTCCTGCAACCGGAGTCACTAAATTTTTTCCTTCTTCAATTGACCAGGCATCAGAGATGATAAAACTTTTTAACTCCGATGAATTGGTTAAACCTTCCCAAGAGTATGTTCGAAGTCCAGAAATATTGTAGTGGTTATCGAGAGCGATTCGTCCTTCACAACTTGAAAGTATGAATTGATAAAAGTTTGGATTCTTATTATCGAAAACATCATAAGGAACTTTCTCACCATTGCTGTCGTAAAAACCTTCAGTGTTACCATGTGAGCTCCATAGAATGACAGAGGTCTCTTTATCATTAGCGGCCAATCGCAAATGTTCACCCGTTGCTTTGGCATTAATCATCACTCGATATTTTAAACCCGCTACATAGTTCATGATGTAGTAGATGGCATCCCAGTCTGCTTTTTGAATCGTTCGATCTGTTGATGAATCACCTAAGGCGAGAAAGATATAAAAATTTTTATTAGGGTAGAGTTGATCATCACTCAATGCACTTTTTTTAACTTGTGAATCCGAAATTGATACGACTTCAAAAACTTGTTTTGGATCTTCTGCCTGCTTAGCTTCCAGCTCTCTGACGAACGATTGTATCTCTGTGCTGGTAGCATTCGCGGAGATCCCGATTTGATTATTTGAAAGAGTCACACCTTTAGTCGTTTGAACTTCAACCTTTGCTCGACATGAAACGAGCATCAGCAAAAAAGGAATCATTAGTACTAGTGACTTTTTCATATTTAACTCCATATTAAGGATGTCCTCATTCTATGGGATTCAAGGATCTAAGGGGTCAATCGTGGATTTTTTTCTCACCGAAAATGTGATGTTTCGTCCCAATTTACCCCAAAAAGACTTGTTTTGACTGGCACCGATGATGCACATAAGGGCGAGGACAAAGGGTCGGGGCCTTTACCCCAAATCTTTCGAATTGAAAGGGCGATCTGTATAAATTACAGGGGTTATTGGTCCGAACGCTTCCCTGCGTTATAGTGTAAAGAAGTTTCTAAGTGGAGGTCTAAATGTTTTCAATTGGTGAATATGCAGTCTGCCCCGGACATGGTGTCGGCCAGATATGTGACATTGAAGAACGGACCATGGGTTCTGAAAACAAAACTTTTTACATCATTAAAATTCTAGCGAATGGAATGACTGTTATGGTTCCAACGGATTCTGAAACAGGAATTCGAGGGTTAGTTGGTGAAGAAGAAGTGCAAACTGTATTCAATCTTCTGACAGATCATAATGTTAAAGTGGATAACTCAACGTGGAACCGCCGTTATAGAGAGTATTCTGCAAAAATTAAAACAGGTTCAGTTGTAGAAATTGCTGAAGTGTTACGCCAACTTTTCCTTCTTAAAGAGAAAAAGAGCTTAAGCTTCGGAGAAAAAAAGATGCTTGATCAGTGCCGTGAGCTTCTTGCTCAGGAATTCTCTCTGACAAAGAATCTGGATAAAAACACCGTTAACGAAAAAATCAATTCTTACTTCCAATAGAAAAAGGGCCCTTGAGGGCCCTTTTTTATGTTAGACTATGAGCTTAGCAATCAAGCTTTAAGGTCTAACGAAATGGAAATCAAACTTTTTAACAATCTCACCCGTCAAAAAGAAGTTCTTAAACCAGTTGATCCCAACTGTATTCGTTTTTATAGCTGTGGACCTACAACATACAATTTTCTTCACGTTGGTAATGCCCGCGCATTAGTTGTTGGAGATCTTTTTCACCGTACATTGAAAACTCTCGGTTTCAACGTAAAGTT
>CBIHOP010000277.1:0-4751 GCA_966211385.1 uncultured Bacteriovorax sp. | reverse complement strand
CCGAGATCTTCATTCCGATAGTAATAGAGAGTTTGGTAGACAAATTATATACGAGGTTTGAGTGAAAAATTATCTTATCGATAGTCCGCAGGAAAATGACCGTCTAAACTATCAAAATAAGATAGACGTCTACAGTTTATCCAAAGAAATGCGCTTTATCTCACCTCACAAAGACCAGCATTTTTTGGACGCCGGTTGTGGAAATGGCAACGTAATTGAGGCACTCCTTCAGTACGGAGTCACTAAAATTAATGGAGTCGATTTAAGCGAAGACCGTATTAAAGAGGCCACACAGCGATTTAAAAAATTATAAGATGTTCACATCCACACCACAACTTTAGACAAAACAGGATATGATACGAACACATTTGATCGCATTGTTTGCAGATACATCTTTGAGCATGTGACTAATACAAAAGAAATTCTTACTGAACTTCATCGCGTTTTAAAAGTTGATGGATCGATCGCGATCATCAACTTCGACAATATCTTTTTTGATTTTTATACAAAGAATGAATCATTCAACAACACGCTAAGTGCTCTCAAAGCTAAACTTCCGCAGGATTTTGAAGTCGGTCGCAAACTTCCTCAGTATCTTTCGCAAATTGGTTTTAAAAACGTTCAATGGGAAGCAGAGAAATTATATTTCCAGGGTGAGCGTTTAGAAATGGAGATTCACAACTCTCGCATGCGTTTAGAACAAGCTCGCGGTCACTTGGGAAAATATTTTGATTCACTCGCTGACTATGATTCCTTCGCTAAAACATATTTAGATGAAATGAAAGATCCAAATAATGTGTTAGGATGGGCCAAATTCCTGGTCAAAGGGACAAAATCAAGCACCGGAAAGGTTCTCAATCTCAAATAAGTAGGTAAAATTCTAAGGGATGCTCTTGACGTATTCCGGACTGAATACTAGTCTATTGGCGTCATAACATCCCGAGGATTACCGCTATGTTGAGCTACCTACATGATATTCGCAATAAGTTAACTGTGATCTCTGGCCACACTACTCGATTGGCAAAAAAATATAACGACGAAGAATTTGTCTCTATCAAAACGAATCTCATTCGCATCAATGATTTGATCAATGAAGCTTATGAAGAATACACTCAGCACAAAGATATGATGGGACTGACGATTGAAACGGGTGAGTTTCTCTCGCAAGTTGAACTTCTCGTTGATGCACTCACTCTTTCATTTCCCATTGAAATCAAGAACCAAGTTGCACAAGCACGTTTAGAAACAAAAGCGTCTGTAAGTGTGAATATCAATCTTCTCGTGCAAGTTTTAGAAAACGCTATCGACAATTCTATTAAGGCCAATTCAACTAAAATTTACGTTCGCATGCTTGAAGGCGATCGTGCTTGCATTGTCGAACTCGTTGATGATGGAAGTGGCGTCTCACCTATTCAAGTACAGGCACCTGATTACAACAGAGATCAAACAAGTATTCCGCATGGTCTTGGCAAAAAGATTATGGTGGAAAACATGTCGAAGGTTGGCGGTAAAGTCGAATGGCTTCCGCGTATGGATGGCTCAGGCATGATTGTGCGCCTCTACTTCCCGCTCACATTGGTTGATCGACCGCTTCGCTCGTAATAACATGGGATGATGGAAAATCAGAAAACCAATCCCATAACTTCACTTTTTAATATTCGCTATCCCATCATCCAAGGTGGAATGGTCTGGGTTTCCGGCGGAAAACTCGCTGCTGCTGTTTCTGAAAACGGTGGACTTGGTTTAGTCGGCGCTGGCTCGATGAAACCAGACCTTTTGCGCGAGCATCTTCTTAAAGCAAAATCTCTCACCCAAAAACCTCTCGGAGTAAACGTTCCGCTTCTCTATGAAAAAGCGCAGGAGCAAATTCAAGTCGCCCTCGATTGTGGCATCAAAATCTTTTTTACATCTGCCGGTTCGCCAAAAACATATACAAAATTTTTAAAAGATCAGGGATGTGTTGTTGTACACGTGACATCTTCACCTGAACTGGCCAAAAAATGCGAAGACGCTGGTGTTGATGCCATCGTCGCTGAAGGTTTTGAGGCCGGAGGACATAATGGTCGTGATGAAATCACAACGATGGCCCTCATCCCTCAAGTCAGTCGTGCAGTGAAAATTCCGGTGATTGCGGCCGGAGGAATCGCCTGTGGAGAGTCTATTGCCGCTGCCATGGCCTTAGGGGCCGACGGTGTTCAATTAGGCACCCGTTTCATGATGACAACGGAATCAAGTGCCCACGAAGCATTTAAGGCCTATGCTCTACAAGCTTCATCTGGATCAACAAAACTTACGATGAAAAGTGTTGTTCCCGTACGTCTCCTCATTAATAAATTTGCAGAAGAAGTTTTTTTATTGGAACAGCAGTATCAAGGCGAAACACTCAAACAAAAACTCAATGAACATCTTGGTAAAGGTCGAGCGAAAAAAGGAATGCTTGAAGGTGATATCAATGAAGGTGAATTGGAAGTGGGCCAGGTTGTTTCACTTATTAAAGACATTAAATCAGTAAAGGAAGTCATGGAAGAGCTTGTTGTGGGTTACGAACAAACTCTCCGCAGACTTCCTAGCAAACTATAGAATCACTTGTTTAAATCGCACGCTTAAGAGCGGCAATTCGCTCTTCAAGCGGTGGGTGCGAAGAAAACAACGCCATGACAGATCCCTTACTAGAAATCTGCATTGAACGGAAATTTGGGTTCGTCTCAGTTGTGCTCTCTGCAAGCTGAGGGTAAGCACGCTGTAAACTTTGAAGAGCAGCGATCATTTTATCTCGACCAGCAAGATCGGCGCCTCCTTTATCCGCGCGATATTCTCTGTAACGAGAAAACCATGCAACGATTGGAGCTGCGAGAATACCAAAGACGATGTCGAGAACAAAAACAATCATCGATGTCACGAATGGACTCACTGGAGCATCGTCATCATCTTTTCTCATGGCCTGAGAAATAGCAAAGGCCGCTACGCGGGCAAAGAACATAACAAATGCGTTCACGACACCTTGAACGAGCGCCATCGTCACCATGTCACCGTTTGCGATGTGGGCCACTTCGTGCGCGAGAACACCTTCGACTTCAGCATCATCCATGCGTGAGAGAAGACCTGTTGAAACAGCAACAAGTGAATTGTTACGAGAAGGACCTGTCGCAAATGCGTTTACATCTGGTGATTGATAAATACCGACTTCAGGCATTTTGTTCAGACCCGCTCTACGAGCAAGTCTGTGCACTGTACGCACGAGTTCAGCGTGCGGCCCTTGTTCAGTAATAATCTGAACACCCATAAACCATTTCGCCATCATTTTAGACATGAGAAGCGAAATCCCAGAACCGACCATACCCCAAAGCAAACACAGAACCATGAGGTTTCCGTATTGAAGAGCGCCACCAGCGATATAGTGACCTACACCTAAAAGGGACATGAGCATCGATACCGTTATCGAAATGAGCAGTGAAACTGCAAAGAAAATCATAATACGCTTGAGCATAGTTGTTGTTCTCCTTAGAACATTAAATTGTTGTACCTATAAGATGTAGTTAAATTCATCCATGTAAAGGGTAGCAAAAAATGAAATTTAAAAAATGATAATATTCTGAAGGAATAGTTCGGATAAATCGAACGATTTCAGGCCAATCCATTGATTGGCCTGATAATTAAAAGCCGGCCTTTTTACGAGCGTCTGCGATCATCGCCTCTCTTTGAGCTTTGTCTGCCCAGCGAGCTTGCGCTTCTTTAGAGAGTTTTCTGATTGGATCGAAGTAAAAGAAGACTTCACCTGGTTTAACGTTTGGAGCTGTCCAAACAGAGATACCGTTTTCGCGGTCATAGTATTCATACGAGGCCACGTGACGTTTTCCACCGCCACCTGGAGCATCACACACGAAAGTCGGTGTGTTGAATCCTGCAGTCGTTCCACGCATAGCTTTTTCGAGTGCTTCACTTTCAGCAATAGTTGTTCTGAAGTGCTCACATCCTGGAACCATATCGTGAATATAAACGTAGTACGGTTGAATGTTCATATAAGACATTTGTCTTAAGAGCAGAACCATATCGTTGATGTTGTCGTTAACACCTTCTTG
This sequence comes from uncultured Bacteriovorax sp., assembly GCA_966211385.1. Classification (GTDB taxonomy): domain Bacteria; phylum Bdellovibrionota; class Bacteriovoracia; order Bacteriovoracales; family Bacteriovoracaceae; genus Bacteriovorax. The sequence continues at coordinate 672 of CBIHOP010000277.1, read as the reverse complement.
AAGAACAGCTTGATTACGAACAGTGATTCCTGCTGCAAATAATCTATCCATCGCGTTTTTAGAGAAGATCGTAATTTCTTTTGGCGAAGAAAAGTGCGTGTGAATCACGACTGATTTCCCCATCTCACGGCCTTTCTTATGAATAGCATCGACAGCGTTGAACCATTCATGATCGCTCGTTACTTTTTGCGGGAAAATCGCAATCCCTTTTGTAGCAAAACGCAGACGTCTGATGTGCGGGATATTGAGCAGGTTTTCACCAATGAATGTGATTTGTTTTGGTGTGAGCATGAAAGCGTCACCACCTGAAATAACGACGTCTTCAATTTGCGGCTTCGAACGAATGTAGTCAAAGGCCGCTTCCATTCTCGCTGTATTTACACCGTAAGTTTCTTTTTCAACGGCCTCTGTTGATCCACCAATAAGGCGTGAACGTGTACAGTATGAACAGTAAACCGGACAAATTGTTGTCGGAAGAAAAAGAACTTTATCATAGTAGCGGTGAGTGATTGTCGGAACCGGTGAATCAACATCTTCGTGAAGTGAGTCGGCTTCATAGTACGGATGATCTTCCAAAAATTGTGAACCAATCGGAAGAAATTGTTTTCTGAGCGGACAATGAACAGGATCTTTCCAATCCATGAGAGCAAAAATATAGGGAGTGATCCTGAT
>CBIHOP010000276.1:0-4768 GCA_966211385.1 uncultured Bacteriovorax sp. | reverse complement strand
ATTATTATAACGAACATGTTTGTCTTTTTTAATATTAACAGCAAGGTCTTCAATCGTGAGTACTGCTGATGGCGTTTTAAGATGAAAGCGACCTTTCATTTTAGTCATCAGCGCATGGTTATTTTCTGAAGGAGCAAAACAAAAGAAAAGGGCCTTCGTCACCATTTCTATAAGCATGTTATAGGAAGGATTGTAGGCCCTGGGTTTTAATGTAGAAGCGATGGCATAAAAATCACAGATACTCTCAAACGATAAATTCTCGATCACTGATTTTAAAGCGAGTGCGAGCTTTTGATCCTGAGCTTCGTCTCCCGTTCCCCACTCTTCGCGTTTTGGAAAAAGAGAAAAGTCTGCTGCCATTATTTTATTTCAATGTTCAATTCGATTTTTAAATCTTTATTGCCAAGTTCTGCTGAAGGAAATCTGTTATCCATTCCTTCGAGTGATCCAGGTGATCTCATCGCATCACCATTTGGTGAGTAACGAGCGATCACGTGGAAAGGCCCAGTGAATGGAGTTCCAGCGATCATTGCATTTTTTTGAGTGAGTACAAAAGCCTGTGGGAAAGAAGGATTTTCAATCTTAATAACGGCCACTGGAGGTGTGCGATCAGTTGGTCCTGAATCCGGTCCTGCTTTTTTGGCGAAAACATACAGAACACCACCCTTCACAATTTTTTTCGCGAGTGAAGGTTTCAATGTCACCATTCCCCCTACTTTTGGATCTGTGAAAGCGTGTGAGTTAACAGTGAGACCAAGAAAAAATAGACAAGTTAATAGAGTTTTCAAAGAAGGGCTCCTTTAATGATTTTTAGTATGATAGCGTGAGCTGTATGAAAATGAAAATCACGATTATTGGATGCGGATGGTTAGGTGAACAATTGGCCACTTCACTTGCGGTAAGAAATGACGTCGAGATCATCAAATCAAGACGCGCGACTTTTGATGTCGAACATTTTCATCATCTTCCTGCAGAATTCAACAATACAGATGTATATGTTTACAGCGTTCCTCCACTTGCTCTGCCAAAAATCGAAAAGTTTTTTCTCACTCTACCGCCTGAACAAAAAATTATTTTTATAAGTTCGACTTCTGTTTATGGAAAAAATTTAGGTCAAGTCGATGAAGAGACGATTCTCGATGGATGTGAAGGCAATAGTATGCTTCTCGGTGTAGAAGCGTTTCTGCGCGATCGCTTTAAAAAGTGCACGATCATTCGTCCTGGCGGTCTCTATGGTCTTAAACGCCATCCCATAACTTTTCTCGCCGGTAAGAAAGGTCTTACGACTGGATGTGAATACACTCATCTCGTTCAAGGTGCTGACGTCGTTAAAATGATTGAAGCTGTTATTGAGCAGAAATGTTTTGGGGAGACATTCAATGGTGTGAGTGATCTCGTGATGTTTAAGAAAGATTTTTATACTGAAGTGGCGCGAAGAAAAAATCTTCCATTGCCTGAGTACTTAGAGTGCGAAGTGAATAATCCAACAAAAATTTCAAATGTAAAAGCGAAGCGGATCTTAGGAATGAATTTCCACGATCCGCTCGATTCTTAAATTATTTTCCGAGAATAACTTTTACACCTAATTACTGACGTAGTTTTTCCTGCACTCTGATTGTTCCATCAGCTAATTGATGATTTTCAAGGAATGGAACAATAATTCTTGGAGTCGCAATAGCTGTGTTGTTAAGCGTGTGAACAAATTGAACTTTGTTATCGTTATCACGGTAACGAGTTTGCGTGCGACGAGACTGCCAGTCATGTAAAGCAGAACAGCTGTGTGTTTCGCGGTATTTGTTCTCAGACGGAACCCATGCCTCAACATCGTACATGCGCACTTTTCCTGCACCCATGTCACCTGTACAGCATTCAACAATACGGTAAGGAAGTTCTAAGTCCTGAACAATTTCTTCTGATGTTTCGAGAAGAATTTGATGCCACTTTTCTGATTCAGCTGGATCGTTTTTACAGATAACGAATTGTTCAACTTTCATGAATTGGTGAACGCGGATCAGACCTCTAACGTCGCGGCCATATGATCCTGCTTCTCTTCTAAAACATGGTGAATAACCAGCGTACAGAATCGGAAGCTCTGATTCTTTTAAAATTTCACCTGCGTGTAGAGAGTTGATTTGAACTTCTGCTGTTCCCGTTAAATAGAGATTATCTTCCGGAAGAAAATAGGCCTGGTCTCTTCCTGTTGGAAAGTGTCCTGTACCAAAAAGAGCTTCTTCACGAGCAAGTGCTGGTACGGAAACGAGGTTAAATCCTTTTGAGAGAAGTTTATCCATCGCCATACGGTGCATGGCCATTTCAAGCAGAACCATTTCGTTTTTGAGTGAGTATGAACGTGAACCAGAAACTTTTGCGATTCGTTCGAAGTCGGCCCAATTGTGTTTTTCAAGAATTTGGACGTGATCAAGCGGAGTGAAATCAAACTTTGGAATCACACCGAATTTTTTTACTTCAACGTTGTCACCATCATCTTTCCCCACTGGAGCTTTTGGTGAAGGAATTTGGGGAACTAAATAGAGCAAGTTTTTAAGCTTGAGTTCGATTTCTTCGGCCTGGGCCTTAAGCGCCTTCGCCTTATCATCAATTCCCTTACTCTCTGCGATGAGTCCAGGACGCTCTTCAGCAGATGCCTTAGGAATCTTCGCGCTTATTGCGTTTTTTTGAGTTAAAAGGTTTTGCTCTTCAGTTTTAAGCGTCACCATTTCGCGATCAAACTTAAGCATTTGATCAACATCGAGATTGATGTTTTTTAGCTCGCAAGCTTTCTTTACTGTGTCAGAATTTTCTCTGATAAATTTGATATCTAGCATGGGATTCCCTTGTTATAATATAAGCAAATGCTCACCGACTATTTTGCCCTATTCTGGCAAATTTTGTATAGGAAAAACCCATGGCCCGCTGTAAGTTTTGTTCCCGAGAAATAACTTGGATGAAAGAAGGTGGACGTAATCGTCCCATCAACGGCGATGGCGGCATACATTCATGTGATGAAATGAAAAATTCTCTCAAGAGCATGAAGAATATCGAGCGCACAGATATCGACGCTGATCTCATCAAGCTTTATGAAAAAGCGATCAACGAAAAAGCTCAAAAAAAATAATCCGAATTAAACCGTTTCTTCCGGTGCTGTGATCATTTCCAACGTTAAAGGCATGCGTTTAACGAAGGCCGCTTCACGAATAGGACAATCACTCATCTCGCAGCTTTCACAATACACTCTTCGACAAGGATCGAGGTGCATGCGGAGTTCCCCATTCACGGGATAGTCTTGAATGATGTCGGCTTCAAATTTTTCAGAGAAATCGTGGGAATCAGCAATCGTCCAGTATTCAGGAACGACAACGTGACACTCGATATGATGGAAATTTCCACTGCGAATAACTCGCGTGTGATGAATGTGAATGACTCCAGGTCTTCTGTGTTTTTCAAAAAGTTTCACCAATTTTTGTAAAAGTTTTTGATCGTGACCATCGAGAAGAACATTTCCCGAACGAATAAGAATTTTTAATCCGGCATAGGTAAGAGCACATCCAAAGATTGCTCCAACAATGGGATCGATCCAGGTTTTTCCCGTCCATTTAACAAGGGCCAAACTGATGAGAACACCAGCGCTCGTGAGTGCATCCGTCATAAGATGAGCGCCACTCGAGCGAAGAGCTTCTGAATGAAGTTTTTTTCCTTTCATGTGAAGGATGGCACCCATTAAGCCGTTACCTACTCCTGCTCCGGCCGTAAGAATTAATCCCAACTCTAAAGATTGCAGTGGATGATTGGTGAAAAGAGCTTTGGCCGCTTCAAATATAATCACCAAACCTGCAAGCGAGATCGCACTTCCTTCAAAAGTAGCGGCCATGCTTTCGGCCTTTCCATGTCCATAGGGATGATCTTCATCTGGTGGTTTGGCTGCGATAATAACAACTGTTAGAGTCGCAAGCGAAGCAAGAACGTTGATGATACTCTCCAGAGCATCAGAAAAAATCGCTTGTGAATCAGTGATGCTGTAAGCGTAAAACTTCACGACAAGAATAATGATTCCAACAATGATTGGAAGAATGGTTACCCACAAACGGTCTTGAAGATTTTTTAATCTGGTATTCACCCAATGATCATATCACAGACTGATCTACTTTAGGAAACGCTCATCACGCTTCAGATAAGGACAACTCACTTTTTTTCTCTGAGAAGCAATGAAGTCATAAACGATGTTTCTCAAAAAACGCGGAATGATTTTTAAGCAAATGCTCCAGCGATAACCGACATCAATGAGGGCTTCAATGATTGCATCACTCTTAAAATAAATCTTTTGATTGCGACTATAAACAACTGTATCGAGAGCGGCAGGAACTTGAAACGAATGAAAATAAGTCTCTCCGTTTAAAGGGGCAAACTTAAGTTTATGGTCTCGATCGGCCCTTGCGAGAAAAGCAATGGAGCGCTGGCATAGACCGCATTCACCATCATAAAAAATGATTCGTTGTTCATTCATAAAAAAATTATGGCACTGCCCCTGCATCATGACCAGTAGTGAATACTAAGCTTTCGATCATTTCAGCCACTTATATTAAACAACACTGTTTAATCCATAGACAGGTGTAAAAGGAAGACACATGAAAACATTATTTTTCACTCTCGCTTTCACGCTCACTTCATTCAATGCTTTTGCTCAGGTTGAAGATGAAGCTCTGATGTATGAAATTACCGAAGGGAAAATCAGAGCAGCAGAAGAAAACATGATCCGCGACCTTTTAAAAGA
>CBIHOP010000275.1:0-4778 GCA_966211385.1 uncultured Bacteriovorax sp. | reverse complement strand
GTTTGCATTGAAGCGAGCAAGCCTAAGAGCTCCGCAAAGAAGAAAAATGAATGAAGTGATGAGACCAATGCGGCCAGTTCCTGTAAAAAATTTATTGTAAGCAAGAAATGCTGGAGCAACTCCAAACGTAACAACGTCAGAGATCGAGTCAAACTGCTCACCAAAAGCAGATTGAGTTCCTGTCATGCGCGCAACTCTCCCATCAACTGAATCAAAGATTGCACCTAAAACAAGAATCATCGAAGCTTCGTAAAACTGTCCACGCCATCCAAGAATGATTGAGAAAAATCCACAGGCCATATTAAGTGCTGTGAAAGTATTTGGAAGAAAAAAAGCAATCCTTCTAGGATTTGTCATGTCATTAACCTTAAGTTTGTTCTGGTGCTACTGCGAGAATTGTTTCACCGGCCAGAACTTCATCATTTGATTTAATTAGTATCTCATATTTTTTTGGTAAATAAAGCATCACTGTCCCGCCGAAAGGGAAATAACCGATATTCACCCTACGTCCGCCCTTATCTCCAGGCATAACGATCAATTCAGGCCATAATCCGAGACTACATTTAAAGAAAGTCATCCCGACGCTTTCCCCTCTATTATCCAAGGAAAGGCTGACTCCTTTTCCTTGATGAGAACCGATGATTTCTTCTGATTTAAAATAACGAAAGAAAGAACGTCCTTTAAGAACGAGGAGGGTTTTGATCTCTGCTGAAAGTGGCATGTAAATACCCATTTCTTTCCACCACGGAACTAGAATCTGAACTTCGATGAGTTGGTCACCGTAGATCCCATGAGAGACATTATGTTCAATATGAATAATTTTGCCATTGGCCGGTGCGAAGATAAGACCTTTTGTCACCGTATGGTCATCTCTAAAGTCATTGCGATTTCTTCGCAACACGACGTAAAGAAGAACATAAACAGATAGGCCAGCGAGAAGAATTTTATAACGCCCAAAGAGCCAGAGAAGAATGAGAATCGAAATAGCGAGAGTGTTAAAACGAGGAGGAAGATAAGACTTCAACATTGTTTAAATTCCTCATCAAGAGTTCTGAAATAGTATGGAGCTTTTCGCACATTGTTCTTTTTAAGGTTTTCAAACAGAAGCTGTGGATTTTCCGCAATCATGGATTTAGTTGTTTGCAGATCTTTAAACGCAACGTTGTCATGAGTTAAAGTGAAACCTGTTTGCGTGTCTAAAAGCTTCACATCAGTTTGATTTACAAGTTCTGAGCGCGATTCTGTTTGGTTCCAATGATGAATGAAAAACTGGCCTTTGAATGCATTACTAATCCAATAACCTTTTTGAACACCCATAAGAGATGGCACTTCAAATTGATGAAAAGAATAGACTTTCTTTCCACTCCATTCGAGCATTTGGGCCATACCTTCACCTAAGCGCATACCTGTGTATGAACCTGGCCCCGCCGAAAAAAAGTATTCAATACTTTTAGAATCGATATGATGTTGTTTCATCAGCTGATGAATATTTTGATGAATAACTTCCGATGGTTTTTTTTCATCAGACTCTACGTAAGTGATCCATTGGAACTCAGAATTAAGAATCCCTAAAATCATTCCAGCAGTAACATCTACGTAGAGATAGTGCATTTTAAAAAAACCTAGTCACGTCATTGAAAATAGCTCCCGCCATTAACATGAAAAGAACTGATAGACCTACCTGTTGAGCGATTTCCATTTTTCTACGCGAAAGCGGTCCACCGTTTAAAATTTCTAAAACAATAAACATAATGTGTCCCCCGTCCAATACTGGAATTGGGAACAAGTTAATGACACCAAGATTTACAGAAATAAGCGCCATCAACTGGAAGAAGTATGAAAGAGAAGTATTGAATGAATCATGTGCTACTTTTCCAATCGCAAGTGGTCCACCAATTGATTTTAATGAAACTTGATTGCTGAGTAGTTTGAAAAAACCATCAACTGTTTTTTTCATTGAATCCCATGTTCTCACTAAAGCTGTTTGGATTGAGCCAAAAAATCCTTTAGATTTCGTCATGACAAAATTCGTTTTAAGAATTTCAATTGATCCATAAACACCAAGAAGTTTAAGTGTTTTTCCATCTTGCATGGAAGCTTCAGGAGCAACATTTAACTTCATCACTTCACCTTTACGAACGATTTCAACAGCCACTTGTGCTTTGTCGTATGTTTGAAGTTTGTTTCTTAACTCTTCAAAGCTATAAACTTTTTCACCTTCAATTTTAGTGAATAAGTCTTCGCCTTTGATTCCCGCTTTATCAGCAGGAGAATTCATATTTACACTTTTAACAACAAGATCGAGAACATAAATTCCATTTGTTTCTAAACTCGCATAAAGACTTTTTGAATCTGTAAAATCAACATTGATTTCTTTTACAGCTGGAAGTGTCTTCACGAGATCCTGAGAAAGATCTTGATTAGCTTCCAGTGGGTGAAGATAAAGCTTTTTAGTTGCAGCTGAATTCCCAAGTTCTTCAATTGATACATTCAGATCAAATTTATTTTGATCCATTGAAAGAACATATTTTTGTCCTTGAGCATCTGTCACAAAAGGCTTGCGAAGAAATGGTGGATACTTCAAGACTTCATCAAAAAATTTATCTCCTGGGAAATCAACTTTGATTAAAGTTTCTTGTCCATTACGTTTAACTGTTAATGAAGAAACACGTGTGTTTCCTTCAACCATAAGGTCTGAAGGATTATAAACTTCACTTTCGTTGACTTTTACAAGAACATCACCAGTTCTTAGTCCATTTTCATAGAGTGTAGAGCCTGCGGGTAAATTACCTAATTTAATTTCTGGAATTCGTTCACCGCCAACCATCAGCGAAAAGAAAATTGCAAAGGCTAAAATAAAGTTGGCGAGTGGACCACCCATGACGATCCAAAAACGTGCAAACTTTCCTTGATGAGTAAAACTTTTTGAACGTTCAGATTCTGGGATCTCATCTTTTGTGAAAGGATCATCACCATACATCTTCACATAACCACCAAGTGGTATGATCGAAACCGCGTACTCAGTGTCTCCCCATTTTTTCTTCAAAAACTTTGGACCGAATCCAATTGAGAACACTTCAACTCTTACGCCAAACAAACGTGCGAAAAGAAAATGTCCTAGTTCATGGAAGAAAACCAATGGGCCGAGAAATATAATGAAAATTACAATTTTTTCTAAAAGCATGAATCCTCTCAAAGGCGGGTTTTAGCGCAGGGTGAGTTGTCCTAAATATTTTACAACAATCACGAAAAAAGGCGACAGAAAGATGAGACTGTCTATGCGATCGTAGACACCACCATGACCTGGAATAAGATTCGAACTATCTTTGATTCCAAATTCACGTTTAATTTTTGATTGAACTAAATCGCCTACTTGGGAAAGAAGTCCGCAAACAGCGAAGATAACCGAGTAATCCCATCGATATTGGTCAAAAAAGATCCACCATGCCAATGAACCATTAAGCGAAGCAACAAACATGCCTCCGATTAGACCTTCAACAGTTTTTTTAGGGCTAACGGCCGGCCATAATTTATGTTTACCAAAATTTTTACCTACGAACCAAGCACCAGTATCCATACTGAAAGTCACAATCAATAGCATCGCTAAAATTTTTCGCCACTCTTCACTTTGAAAATGAATGCCGAATGAAAGCATCGGCAACATAACCAAAGCACTCATAAGACCAGGTTGCTTAACCGCACTCTCCTTCATAAATGCTTTTTCAGAAGGAATTTTAAATAAATACCAAATCAAAAAAAGATTTAAAGCGATGGCGCAGAAAGTGAAAAACGTCAGTGACAACTGAGCATTGAAAATATTTACAGTGAGAAAAAGTGCCGAATAAAAACCTAGAACATAGAGATAGAGGAAATGTTTACGATGAAGTTCTGAAAAATTGATCAACAATTCATCAATACATAATAGCCCAACTACAAGACAAACAATGATTGTTGCCCATTTACCAGCTAGAACTGCGCAAACAACAACAAGGGCCATCACTAAAGCAGAAATGATTCGCAGTTGAGTATTGCCCACATTAGCCTCTGATTGCTCTTTGATTTTCACGAGCAACAGCGACGTTTGATTTTAAATCCATTGAAGAGGCAATCGCGCCAAAACGTCTTTCACGTTTTGATACGAGATCGAGAATTTCTGTAAATTCTTCAGCTGAAAAATCGGGCCATTTAGTATGAGTGAAAAACAGTTCAGCATAGGCAACCTGCCATAGCATGAAGTTTGAAATACGGTGATCACCGCCAGTACGAATAAGTAAATCAACATCACCAAGGTCTGGAATCATCAAATATTCATTGAGGATTTCATCAGTCATTACTTGCCCAGGATTATCTTTCATGAAGCGATTAACAGCAGAAACAATCTCGCCTCTGCCTCCGTATCCGAAAGCAAACGTGAGTTTCAATCCTGTGTGATGTTCAGTTTCTTTTTCAAGTTGAGCGATGAGATTTTTCGTTTGTTCTGGAAGATTAGAAATATCTCCCATGATTTTAAAACGAATATTGTTAGAGAGAATTCTCATTCTCTCTTTTCTTAAAAACTTATAAAGAAGATTAAAAAGAACTCGGACTTCAGTCTGTGGACGACACCAGTTCTCAGTCGAAAAAGCATACATCGTAAGCGCTTTTACGCCCAAGTCGTCTGCCGCTTGAACAATGTCTGAAACCACCGCTGTACCACGAACGTGACCCCAGACGCGAGGATGCGAACGCATCTTCGCCCAACGGCCATTGCCATCCATGATTACAGCGACGTGTTTAAT
>CBIHOP010000274.1:0-4813 GCA_966211385.1 uncultured Bacteriovorax sp. | reverse complement strand
CTGAATTGGAAAAAAAATCAGGATACAAACTCGCTTGTCCTGCTGAAAGGTTTAAATGTTCAGCAATCACTGCGAAATATCAAGATCACAAAGATATGTTGATTAGTCCGGCTTGTTATTAGACGAAGGTGCCTTTTTCGCAAACGGGTACATAATTTGTCCCCAGAAGTGATGAGGCACAGGCCTTCCTCCAGGTAGTCCAACTTTTAAAGTTTCACGTTTAAATTTTGGCTTTTGATAAGTTCCAAACACAATATCCCAGAAAGAAAAAATTTTTCCGTAATTACTATTGCATTCAGCAGGCTTCGTTGAATGATGGATGCGGTGAAGTTCTGCTGTATTAAATATTCTACTCATGAGAATTGTTTTAGCATCTATGTTAGCGTGTTCAAGCGTTCCCGTAATCGCGTTCAAAGTTAAAAAGAGCGAAGCAACCTCTTCATTTCCGCTGAGCAAATAAACCGGGATAAAATAAAGTGCGAATTGAAAAAATAAATCAACAAAGTGGAAACGACCAGCATTGCCCCAATAAACTCTAAGCGCTCCGTGATGAACAGCATGATAGCGTAAAAGAAATTTATTAGTGTGTGAGATGCGGTGATACCAATAAAATAAAAATTCTGCGAAAATGATTATGATGATTGCCTGAAACCAAAAAGGATAATCCTGAAATAAAGGTTTAATGTTCAAATTTTTATGCAGGTATCGAAATGCCAATTCGATAATTTTGGCAACGAAAGGGAGTACGATTAACGTTTGAATGATATCGGCCTTGAAATCTCCCAGATTTTCATTCCAATCTTTTCGATAAGGATTCATCCTTTCGAAAGCAATCATGATTACTACCATAATCGCAAAAACAATACTTGGAATGGCCGTTAAATCTATACCTGCTTTCACGAACGAAAAATGCAGTACGAGACTCACGATGATAAAAAGGGGGTAGATAAACAATTTTTTCATTATATTGTTTATCGGCACCCCTGTTTAATATTTGAGGTGTATTGAAATTATAGCGTCCCCATCACAGTCATCCATGGACTTACTTTGGCAGTTAAAAGTCCGGATTGTACCGTAGGATCCTCTTGAGCGATCTTAGTGGCTTCTTCTGCCGTTACCGCCTTAAGAATCACCATTCCGCCTGTATTATCAGTAAATGGTCCGCCTAAAAAGATTTTCCCCGAATCATCTAGTTGACCAAAATAGGCAACATGTTTCATGACTCCATCTTGATCACGAAAAGTTCGGTTGTGGTCCCACATCGGTCCAGGCGTATGTTGAACGACGTAGAGAATTGGAGGTTGAGCTTGAGCGAAAACAATTGAGAAAGTAGTCGAGAGGATTAAGGCCAGAATGAATTTTTTCACAGTACACTCCACGCTAATGTTGAAACCACTTATTTCAATCAAAAAGATGATTGCTTGTAAATGGTTTCACATCAGTGCATAGAGCTGACTATCTGCAGTTCGTTACCCCGTCGCGTCCTTCGCCTCTGCCATAAAGGTTGTAGTGGTCAAAAGCACAGACAAGCATTCGGTTTGCGACGTCACGATCACCTTGATGATCTCTAATGCATGCTTTTTTAACATCACTGTAACAGTTCAAATATTTTTTAAGATCCATACAGCCTGTTGTTTTGAAGTTCGCACGTAGCGTAGGATTTGGTTGAATGATTTGCGCAAAATGTTTACCCACAAATGTTGTAAGATTGTTTTTTGCTTCATCTAAATTCGTATTTACTTTTGGATCATAAAATCCATATTGCACATCAGGATTACAATCTAAATATTCTTTCACTGTGCGAGGACGAACTTCTTTACCAAAAGTTTTTTTGTAGTGATCGTTTGCAAATGTTGCTTTATCAATTGCGGACTGTTGAAAGTAAGCAGTCTTCACGTCGAAATTAATATTGAGATATTCAGTTGCCTGGTCATACGTTAACGTTTCACCTGGTGGAACCCAATTATCATTTGGAATTGTAGGAGTTGTAGGCGTTGTCGGCGTTGTTGGCGTCGTCGGAGTTGTTGGCGTCGTTGGAGATGTCGGAGTCGTTGGAGATGTCGGAGTCGTTGGAGATGTCGGAGTCGTAGGTGATGTTGGAGAAGTTGGAGAAGTCGATCCACCACCAGTTAAAACTGGATCTCCATTTTGCTCCCATTGAATCTGACTAAAGCCTTGAGCATATTTTGTTTTATCAACATCAATAGCACCCTGAATATCATAGAGAGCACTACCTGTTAATTGACGAATAAAAATCCATCCACCTTTATCGGTAACAACTGCTTTGTTTCTGCCATCAAGCTGACCACCAACAAAACGAACAGTACCACCACCATCGTGAACAACAACTAGTTCAAGTTTATTCTTTACGAGGTTAGCAAAAGATTGGTCAATTTTTTCTTCAGCTTGAGCAGCTGAATATTCAGCTCCATTAATTCCACGTCGAGATGGTTCAGCTCCATAGCGAACAGCAAATGCGGCTTGCGCGCCTTGAGGTAAGTATCCACTTAATAAAAATGAATAGGCTCCAGCAGGAATAAAAACTCGCCACTCTTGTGCCTGTAGTTTATAGCCGGTAAATGCTTCTGGTAATGATAGTGAGTTCGCACTAGGAAACGCGCATCCTCCTGTTCCGAAACCAATCGCACATCCTGTAATACCAGTAGGAGCATATTGGTTTTTAAATCCAACTGGAGTTGCGAATGAATACTCATAACTGCCAGCAGGTGGAGGTAATGCAATTTTGAGCGGAGCTTGGTGAACCGAAAAAAAATTTCCGGCCATTAAAAGAGGTGAGAACATTACAAATGCTGTCACACTCAGAAGTTTAGTTAATTTCATTTAAGTCTCCGCCATCAATAGTACTTATAAACAATCTTAACTGCCTTTAGATTCCAGTCAATTTCATCAGAGTATTAGGACTTTTGGGGATTTATCTGCCCTCTAATAGTTGGCACTTTTGTCCCGATTAAATTAAAAAAGGCCCATCCTGGATAAATCCAAAATGGGCCCCTCAACTATAGATCAACGTCCTGAAAATTGTCCTGAGTTCGAAATAAGCGCGTGAGGGTATTTGCTATCAACGGAAATTCCATGAATATAAAGTTTCTTTCCGTTTACTTTACTTCGATCTGTAGCATTTAATTTAATCGTAAATCCATGCACAGTTGAAGTTGTCGAGCACGCAGCACCAACGGCCGATTCTCTCGTCATATCAGCGGCTGCACCTGTAACAATAGTTCCTACTCCGGCCGCTCCACCAGCATATAAGTGAATGACGATTGGAGCTTCATATTTTTGCTGACAGGCCCATCCACTGATCCACAATTCTGTTCCTACAACTTTTACTTCATCAATCACACCGCTGATTGGTCCAACAGCAACTGGAGTTGTTGGAGTAGTTGGATTCGTCGGTGTGGTCGGAGTTGCTGGTCCGCTTACAACCGGCGATTTAACGGCTTTATTCACACGTCTTAATAGGAAGTAATAGTCACTGCTTTCAGTGTCTGGTTCAAAGTCGCGTGAGTATTCTCTTGTGAAAAGGTCTACGAACAATGGTCTTCCATCAACAAAATGCTGATTGATTGGATTTCCATTACTGTCGTAACACTCGTGAGTAATTCCTGTGTTCGGCAATTGACAGAATCTTTGAGCGATCCACTCATTCCATGTGTTGATGAGAATTAGCGGTGGCGCTTTTTTGATAACAGTTTCCAACTGACGAAGGAAAGTTCGTCCTTCATTTTTCGGTACAGCAGAATCAAATCTCGTAATCAATGTCATCTGATATGCAGCTGAGACTGATCCCATCTCCGGGTGAACAAATTGGTTACAGGCCTTGTTACCATTTGATTGTAAAAAGTTAGTTGAATCCGCACATGGCTCCATGAAAGACCATACATCAGAACCGTATGAGGCATTCACTAGACCCCACATTTTTCTTACAGTTTTTCCAGATGCACTGACTTGATTAACAGCTGGCTGTTGCAAGTTTTGGCCACGTGATGGATCCCAAGAAGCGATGATTAACGGTTTACCTTGGTAGATGAGATTAGTTTCTGGATAATCATCCATCATACTCATTAAGTGAGTATAAAGATTTCCTTGGAATGGAACCCACGGAACAATTTTAATTTTCCCACCTCTTTCTTTACTGATCTCAAGAAGGTTGTGGAAACTTTCAATCATTGCATCATCAGCGGCCACGCAACTTGGATGTGATCCACCAGCTGTCATACATTGGTTAGTAAAGTCGACAACAAGATAATCAATCTTAGCGTCTTCCAGCCATTTCATATGTTGAAGAACAAGATTTTTATTCACAGTACAGTAGTCAGTAATATTACCCGTAATGAGTGGAACGTTTCTCCAATGGAAATCCGGAATGTATCCCCACTTACCATCTTTTAGAGCTTGATCAATGACTTTGTTTCTATTCGGATCATTCGCCATACAATGCCAGATCATGTAGATCATACCAATTTTAGGAATGTTTAATCCGTAGTGATTTCCTGTAAGCGTTTTTAGATTCGAAACTGCAGTTCTATTCGTAGAAAGAATTGGCCCTTCGTATGGATCAACAACATCGTCCGGATCTACTGGTGTTGTGGGTGTAGTCGGAATTGTAGGAATCGTTGGAGTTGTCGGTGTTGTTGGAGTTGTCGGAGTTGTTACGATCGCAGGAATACATCCTGGAATACGTCCTTCTTTTTTTCCGAATGCATTGTAGTGTTCTAGTCCCGTGCCGTTCCAATTTTGAGCAACATCTTTATGTCTTTGCAGATAACAAGCTTCATTAAAGACTGTTGGATCT
>CBIHOP010000273.1:0-4824 GCA_966211385.1 uncultured Bacteriovorax sp. | reverse complement strand
GTAAAAGCCGATGTATATTACCAGTCTTCCGGCAAAATGATCACCCATTTTTTTATTGAATGATGACCAATCAAGTATGAAATCCGACTTAATGCTTTTAGCAGCAACGCTTACGAGCGGAACAGAATCGACCATAAGGGCGGTGACTGATTTTTTGTATTTTTTTGATTCCTTTATCTTTTTGATAAAATCATATGATGAACATTGTTCAAAACATTCTTCAACAACAAAGACATCGATACGAGGCAATTTAGAAATATCCCGAATAAATGCATCGAATGAATGACAAAAAATGTAATGAAAAGTATTTGAATCAGTAGTGATCTTAGAGGACAAATCTACAGCAGATTGCGGGTCATTCAAACAAAACGCCACGATGAGTTTATCTGTTGGCTCCATAGGGTTCCCTCTTTAAATCATTAACAAGCTATCGTCTAAACAAAGTAAAAGGATTAATGTCCATAGGCCTTTTTAGACATAATTGTTTCTCTTTGGGACAATAAACACTCGAAACTTTAGTGAGGTTGCCAAACTACCAATAAACATTAATTAGACAATCTTCTTTTTGAACAGCAATGATGTCATGATGAATTCATGAAGGAAATATTCTTAGTCTTTGGCGACCATTTATTCCCGTTGAAGTACTTCACGAAATTTAAATCTATGCCCTTCCTCATGATTGAAGGACCTAATCTTCAGAATCATTACAAATATCACAAAATCAGATTAGCTTTTTTACAATCAGCATCTAGACACAAATACCAAGAACTAAAAAATGAAGGCTTCGAAATCGAGCGCATCTATCTAGAAGATGCATCACTCGAACATACATACTGCGATCGTTTGAGGTCCTATTGTCTTAAAAACAAAGTCGCAAAAATTCATAGTTACTTTAAAGATGACAAATTTTTTAATCAGGATGTTGTTGATCTCTGCCGTGAACTTTCGATCGAATATGTTACCTACCAGAGTCCACTTTTTTTGAACTCGCATGAAGATTTTAAAAATTATCTCAATGATCACAAAAAGCCGTTCATGAAAGTTTTTTACGAAAACTCTAGAAAAAGATTTAATGTTCTCGTTGATAAAAATAAAAATCCAATTGGCGGCAAGTGGAGCTTTGATGAAGACAATCGTCAGCGACTAAAAAAAGATACACATGTCGAACCAATCATCTTTCCCTTAGTCGACGAATTAACTTTGAAGACAATTCGCGAGATCAATCAACTGTATGCCAAACATCCAGGTACACTCAATATAGATGGAAGCAATTTTTATTTTCCTGTTACACGAAAAGATTCACTACTATGGTTGAATCAATTTTTTGAACGTCGTTTCGATAATTTTGGAAAATTTGAAGATGCCATCTCGACAGAAAATGATTTTATTTTCCACTCACTACTCAGTCCGCTGATTAATTGCGGATTACTAACTCCGGCTGAGGTTATTGATAAAGCGCTATTGTTTGCGAAAGAAAATAAAACGCCACTCAACTCTCTTGAAGGATTTATCAGACAAATTATGGGCTGGAGAGAATTCGTGAGAGGCATTTATCATAACTTTAGCCACATTCAGGAAGAGCGCAACTTCTTCAATCATAAACGTAAACTAACGCCTGCTTGGTATGATGGAACAACTGGCATTGATCCCGTAGATCACGTTATCAAAAAGGTCAATCGCATTGGATATCTTCATCACATTGAGAGATTGATGATCTTAAGTAATATTATGCTCATGTGTGAAATAGATCCAAAAGAAGTTCATCGATGGTTTAATGAAATGTTCATCGATAGTATGGATTGGGTCATGGGGCCAAACGTCTACGGCATGGGACAATTCAGTGATGGCGGCATATTTGCGACGAAGCCATACATTTCAGGATCAAATTACATTCTCAAGATGAGCAATTTCCCAAAGGGAGAATGGACTCATGAGGTAGATGCCTTGTTCTGGAGTTTCATTTCAAAAAATCGAGATTTCTTTCTTACAAATCACAGGCTTTCTATGATGGTTAGGACTCTTGATAAAATGGATCAAACCAAAAGACAATCGCACTTAATTCTTGCAGATCTAGTTAAAGAGAGAATCACATGCTTATAAAAGTTATAATATGTATGTTT
This sequence comes from uncultured Bacteriovorax sp., assembly GCA_966211385.1. Lineage (GTDB taxonomy): Bacteria > Bdellovibrionota > Bacteriovoracia > Bacteriovoracales > Bacteriovoracaceae > Bacteriovorax. The sequence goes on along the minus strand of CBIHOP010000273.1, from coordinate 2,704 downwards.
GCTCTTGATGTCTTTAACGTAGCAACAGCAGAAACTTTTGAAGGATACGCTTTTGATCCCTCACGGGGAAAAACGAATGTTCTTATTGTTATGAAAGACAATAAGATCATTTACGAGAAATATGCCAATGGTTATGACATAAATAAACCTCACATCCTCCACTCGCTTAACAAATTGTTTCTCAATGCTTTTTTGGGACATCTTGAAAAAGAAAAAATCATTTCTGTTGCAAGCCCCATCAAAACAACTATTAGTGACGCCTATACATCACAGCTAACAGTCGATTCGTTGATGCGGATGAGTTCAGGAATAAGAACAGTTTCTGATCCCGATGCTATAGAGACGATTGTTCCGGGAATAATCCGGCCTATCGACAATATACCTGAAAATATTTTCGAATATCATTTACTCAAAGGACTTCCACTAAATCGCCCTCATTCAAGTTACAATTATGGATTCTATGATAATAATCTTTTGATTCAATATTTAGAAAATCGTTTTGGTGAATACAACCTCAAAAACATGCTCACTGAATTCTTCCGAAAGTTTGGTTTCTACCAGACAAGTTTTTTTATCCAACCCTCAAACCGATACTTATATGCAAATCATGCTAACTTTTTGAATCAAATTCTTCTGAAGTATAATAACAAAGATAAATTTCAGCTTTCTGTTTCAAAACAATCAGCTGAATCGAGCGCAAGAGATATTCTCACTCTCACACAGCTCTATCTTAAAAATGATAATAAAATATTTAGCAACAAGTGGAGAGAAGATACCTTCACATGTGATCTACATCATTTTACTAATTCCAGACGTAAGAATTCATTCTACGCTCCTTATGCCTATGGACGATATTGGTTCTTAAATAGAACGCACCTAGATGGATTTAAGGCGTATATGTCATTGCCTGAAGACCTAGCTCTCATTCAGGGTTTAAGAGGCCAAACTGTGGCCATATTTCCAACTCAAAATTTGATTTATCTTAGATTAGCTGAGGATGGAGCTGGTGCGAGTTTCGACAGAGAAGAACACTTGAATCTTCTTTACAAAGAATTTATCAAGCCAGACGAATAATAACTTAAGATTTTAACTTAACAAGCATAACGATTATTACGTTAGCATTCCATAAAGCATGCAAGATTATTGTTGGTAAGATATTCTTGTAGGCCAGTCTAATTCTATTAACAAAAAGTGCGAACAAGAAAGGAAAAACAAAAGAAATAGGCAGATGGCAACTAGCAAAGTAGATTGCTGCCAAAAACAACATTGTGTACTGACCGAACTTGCCAAGCTTGTCGTAATCTCTTAATAGAATTCCTCTGAAAAAGCTTTCTTCTAAAACTGCTGTCATTAATGAAATTGATAAAAATCCTAATACCAAACTTGCAAAGGAACCATTTGTAAATGCAACAGCTAAAGAAAAAACAAATGGGTGGGATATCTTATCCAGCGAAATTGATTTATCAAAAAAAATACTCAATAAAGGTATAAACGAGAGAAATAAACAAATTATAAAAAGATGATCAGGTTTAAACTTACGGATTGGTAAAAATTGTTTTCTATCAGGCTCATTTCTGACTGAAACGAAAAGTATAATGATACTAATAATTGATAAAACAAAAGATAAGATAATAAATACTTCTGCATAAGAAGGATCTTTGAGCTTGAGAAAAGCCTCCGAAAGATTCTTGATTGGTAATCCTGCAAATAAAGAAAGACTGGTAACTAATGAACCCCAAAAGTAAAAACGAAGATGACTTCCACCAATGACTCCGTCTTTGAGTGGTCGGTAAAAGAAATAATACATTAAAGGAAAGAAGAATAGTGGTGGAAACAAACTCCCACAAATTATCCATGCCCATGTACTCTTATTGAAATACTCATTCATGTTTTGTCTTACTTCTTCTTCATCCATTCAACACTAGTTAAATTATTACGAAGCGCCGTTCTTGATACCCAATAATTACCTTTCTCACATCGAAGTGAAGGCGTATCTACACAATCAGAACCCCAGCTGTTTTTGATTAGATACTCGCAGCGACCAAGCGATTTATTATATTTTCGTGCAATGACCGTTGAAACGTGGTCAGAAACAGAGGATGAGTGATTTTGCCCTTTAGTTAATAAATTTGAATTGTAGTTAATCACGCCTGGACTATTTTTGAGCAGAAGTTCATCCAAATCATTGATAACATCATCTTGTGAATCACCTGCTAATGTTGATGATCTATAGAAATCGTATTTTCCTTTGAATTGAAATCGCTTTTTACATTTCATATCTAGAAAGGCTGCAATTTTTTTATCGTTGGATAATTTATCCAATAATTCAACCATACTGCGATCTAGGGTTAAAAATGGTTTGGCATATTCATCTTTTAAATCACAAATAATACTTGAACTTTAAAATATCGCCATTCGTTGACCAGTCACCGTTAAAAAAATCGGTTTCCGATTCGTGGCATATTCCTTTTCCTTGAGAAAGGATAATTGAATTAAGTGCATTACCTCCACTATCCGTCGCTAATGCTTTCCCTAATTTTTTTCTCTGCTCTTCATCCTGATGGTATTGAAGGGCTATATCATAGGCGGACAATGGTTTTTCTTCATGAAAGGAAATAAGATCAGCAGCGGCCCATGCAAAACACCAAGAGAGCTGATCTTGATCAGAATTGCGAGGCATGTTCGCTGTATTTACATTTTGTTC
>CBIHOP010000272.1:0-4835 GCA_966211385.1 uncultured Bacteriovorax sp. | reverse complement strand
GCGAGCGTTGACTTCACGGCCACCCAGTTTAAGAAGATCGAGTCCACCTGAGATCGCTTGAAGAACAGTCGTTTCAGGGTCGAGAGCGCGATCTTGATCAACGTAAGCAAGTTTCACTGAATCACCAATTTCAATTGTTCCTTTCGTCGGCTTTTCTTTACCAGTGATCATGCGGAAAAGAGTTGTCTTACCAGCACCGTTTGGCCCGATAACACCAACGATTCCTCCTGGTGGTAATTGAAAATTAAGTCCACTGTAAAGTTCACGATCGCCATAAGCTTTTGCGACATCGTTGAACACAACAACTTTTTGTCCGAGACGAGGTCCAGGTGGAATGAAAAGTTCATTCGTTTCGTTGCGTGCTTCAGACTGCACTTGCTGACGTTTTTCGTATTCAGCGATACGTGCTTTAGATTTCGCCTGACGAGCTTTAGGGCTTTGACGAATCCATTCCAATTCTTCTTTAAGTGATTTTTGTCTTTTTGATTCTGCTTTTTCTTCTTGTTGAAGACGTTTAGCTTTTTGCTCCAGCCATCCAGAATAATTTCCTTCGTAAGGAATCCCCTGACCGCGGTCAAGTTCGAGAATCCAGCCGGCAACGTTATCGAGGAAGTATCTATCGTGGGTAACGGCGATAACCGTTCCTTTGTAAGCTTGAAGGTGACGCTCTAACCACCAGACAGTTTCAGCATCAAGGTGGTTGGTAGGCTCATCTAATAAAAGAATATCTGGCTCTTGCAGTAGAAGTTTACAAAGAGCGACTCGCCTTTTTTCCCCTCCCGATAAAACGCCACACTTCATGTCGCCCGGAGGACAGTTGAGAGAATCCATTGCTAAATCAAGACGTGAATCTAGATCCCAAGCATTGCAGGCATCAAGTTTATCCTGGAGGTCTGCTTGCTTAGTATAGAGTTTATCCATTTCAGCATCGGAAAGCTCTTCACCGAATTTTGCGTTTACTTCATCGAACTCGCGCAGAAGATCGACAACGTGCTGAGCTCCTTCCTGCACAACTTCGCGAACTGTTTTTTCGGGATCAAGTTTTGGATCCTGCTCTAAGTATCCAACCGTGTAGCCTTTTGAGAGTGTTGTTTCACCAAGGTGATCTGTATCTACTCCGGCCATGATTTTTAGAAGAGTCGATTTACCGGCACCGTTAAGACCAAGAACACCGATCTTAGCTCCGTAGTAATATGAAAGGCGGATGTCGTTAAGCACGTGCTTTTGCTTATAGACTTTTCCAACTTTGTTCATTGAATAAATAATTTGCTTGTCGTTGACGTAGGCCATCTGATTTTCCTAATTTTTATGTCTGTTTTTTATCCTCCTTAAACTACCTAAAAATTCGCTATTGTTCCATGAAAAATTGAAAAATTGAGAGGAGATGAAGAAAGTAGGCCGGTAGAAAAAAGAAGGCCAGTACACAAAATTTAAGGAGCTCGAGCTGTTTTAAAAAAGCATCGTAACTTCGCTCTTTTTCGTACCAAATTTCTCTCGTCATTTCCTGCAAATCGGCCTTAGGTGAGAGTCCAGACTCTTTCCAGCGGTTGACTAAATCAAACAGCCTTTCTTGCAGGGGTTGAAATTTGCGATGCTCGACTAAAACTCCAGTGAGCAATCTGGTCTCCGTAAGAACTTGATTGACCGGACGTCCAATTTCCACCATTCCTGTAAAGTGATAAAGATCTTCCAGTGCATGCGAAAAAGGTTTAAGACCTCGATCTTTAAGCCTCACGAAAAAGATGTTGAAAAAAAATGTGCCTGCGATTTGAATGACAGCAATCAACGTGATGATAAAAAAGTTGTATGGAATACCTACGAGAGTGCTGGAAAAAAGTATAAAGCCCCAAGTGATGAGCGAGATAGTGATAAACTGCGCGTTTCCTCCCATGGCCAATGATAAAATTTTCTTTTCGAATTGAAGCTCCTTCAAAAGATTGGATCGCAATTCAGGCAAAATTAATTTTAGGGAAACACCTAGTTTACGATGGGCCTCAAACAAATCCATTAATAGCCCGGTATAAAATTTGAACCGAGGTAAATCTTGGGACATAGTTTTTTGACCTTGAGCGAGTTTTGCTTCTAATAGTGAAAACTGTCCTAATAACTTTTCTCCTCGCTTGATTTCTCCCAAAAGAGGCACTCTTTCCAGGAGATTTCCATGCCTTCTTTTACCTTTGTCAAAGATTGTTTCTGCGAAAATCAAAAACTTTTCCCAGAATGCGGCCGGAAGACAGGTTAAACCAATGAGAGCGCCAAAATAAATGAAGATTTTTAGTGTCATGCCAGGCGATCTAAGCAAAAGCGTCTCCAATTTCATTGACGAAAAAGCTCATCTTTGAAATATTTGAAGTATGGACATACTCAATAAAAAAACAGGGACTGAATCGTATTCACCCTTCGAAATTCTGCAGCCGCTGGAAGTTCTGGATGAAAAAGTGCAGGAGCTTGAAGCTCGCATTAAAAAACTAAGCGACATTTGCACTGAGCTTAATCCGTATGCGCCGATCACCGATGATTTAAAAATGCGATTGATGGATTTTCATATTCTCGATTTATCGGATCCCTTTAAAGTCACTAATACTCTCCTCATGCTCTTGGAAGACACCATTGATGAACTTCATGTCATCAAACCTTTCAACGAACAAGAAAGTTTGCTGAAAGAAATTCTCTAATGAACAAAAATCATCCTCGAGTTAATTTGCATCCTGCTTCTTGCAAGTATTTAAAGCTTGGCCATCCGTGGATTACCGATGACAGCTTCACCAAAAAATTTCCTAAAGATGCTCAGCTCTTAGTCGGAGTTGATGAAAAATCAAAAAAAGAAATCGCTCTTCTTGTCAACGATCCTACTCACAAAACGGTAAAGGCCCGCTTATGGAGTTTAAATCCAGCTGATTTCACGGCCGATTTTGATTTCGCTGGATCTTTAGATAAACGCATTCATGATGCTGTAAAAAAACGACTTCCGCTTTTAAAAGAGCGTGAAAATCTTTTTCTCATCAATGCGGAAAGTGATCAGTTGCCTGGGTTACTCGTTCAGCTTTTGAAAAATGAAATCATCATTCAGTATTATGCTTTTTTCTGGAAGCCATTAGAAGCTCAAGTAGTGAGCTCATTAAAAGCTGCGCTCTTAGGCACTGTTGATCTTCAAAATGTTTGGTTTCAGGAAAGAACGTTTGATCAGAAAAAAGATGTGCGTTCTTTGAGTGGAAGCGAATCAAGTGAATTCACTCTGCAGGAGTTTGGTCTCAACTATAAAATTCGATTGAATCAAAATTATGACTTTGGCATTTACTCCGACATGAGTGCGATTCGAAAAACGATGACTCCTTACTTGAAAGAGAAAAAATCTCTTCTCAATCTTTTCAGTTACACAGGAGCTTTCTCAGTCTATGCGCTTGGGCTTGGATTTGATCATGTAACTTCGGTTGATCTCTCTCCAAAATATTTAGCATGGCTCGAAGAGAATATTTCGCTGAATCCGCAACTGAGTGCTAAAAAAAACACAAATCTTTGCATGCCTTGTGAAAAAGCATTGGATAAACTGATTGCAGATAAAAAATCTTTTGATGTGATTGTCTGCGATCCACCAAGTGCTTCCAGCGATGGACAAAAAATTTCATCGGCCTTAAAATCCTATGAAACATATCTTCCGCAAATGCTTAAACTGCTCAATCAAAATGGATCATTGTTCGTGTTTTTAAATACACATACAGTGAGCTGGAATAAATTCGAAGAAAAATTAAAACAAATTCTGGAGACAACTCCAGAAGGTCACAAACTTATTATCGGCAAACGTTTTAAACTCGCCGAAGATTGTCTTCCTTTGAAAGGTTTTCACGAAGGTGATTATCTCAAAGGCTTTTTGATCGAATATAAAAATAAAGGAAATAAATAATGAAGAGCTTGCTCAGTATGCTCATCCCTTTTTCTATTGGGGCCTTTGGTCTTCTTCAAGGAGCACTCAATCGCCAAGTCGCAACTTATGTTGGAGTTACTCACGCCACTCTCATCACAAACTTAGGAACAGTTTTACTGTGTATCGCTTTCTATTTTACGGTGAAAGCGTTCCCAATGTTGCTTCCTCCAATGTTTCAATTGCGCGCTCCACTCACGGCCTACAAATGGTGGTATGTCTTCCCTCCACTCTTTGGATTTTTTGTCATCTCAACTATTCCCTACGCCATTGCAAATTTTGGTGCAGTAAAAGTTACTGTAGGACTCATTGCTGCTCAAATGATCGTCAGTGTACTTTGGGATTTGTTTGTTGAAGGAATTGGTTTAAACTCTTTTAAGTTAGTAGGAATTACGTTTGCGATTTTGAGTGTTATCTTCACTTCAATCGCCAAACAATAAGGAGATACTTATGAATTATGCTGGATTCTGGAGACGTTTTGCGGCCTATTTGATTGACGGCTTCTTCATGATTATTCTTTATATGATCCTTGCTCCACTATCTATCATTGCAAGTTTCCTTTACTATCCGGTTTTCAATTCTTCTTCCCTTCGCGGAACGCCTGGTAAATATCTCATGGGTCTTGTCGTCGTAAACGCAGACGGATCACAACTAAGTTTCAAAACTGCTATCATTCGTCACTTCATGACGATGCTTTCATCATGTTTATTTTTTCTTGGATACTTCATGTTTTTTTTCACAGAGAAAAAACAAACATTGCATGATTACGTCGCTTCGACTGTAGTTTTAAATGAAAATCAACCTTCAACAAATGTGTTCAATGTTTGGTGGAATGAAATGAAGTCACTCATTAACAGCACAGGACCCACTACAAACGTATCTCGACCAGCTCAAAATCTAGAAGAACTCTACAACC
>CBIHOP010000271.1:0-4840 GCA_966211385.1 uncultured Bacteriovorax sp. | reverse complement strand
CGAACAACCATTCCGTACGAGAGGTGGTAACACTTAGACGCTTGCGGGAATCCCATTTTTTCCAGAGCGTGGAACACTTGTTTGAAGTGGTGATTCTGTTCGCTTGCTACAACGTAAATAGAACGATCAATTTGATATTTGTTAAATTTAACAGCAGCAAGAGCGAGATCTTTAGTTCCGTAAAGTGTCGTTCCATCTGTTTTTCTTACCATGAAAAAACCAAGTTTTTTATCAGACATATCCATGCCGATAGCACCTTGATCTTCTTTAAACACACCTTTCTTTAAATACTCATCAACGATTTTTTGCGAGTCTTCGCTCACTTCTGATTCATAGAAGAAGTGATCGAACTTCACATCAAGCCATTTATAGATGCGATCAAAATCGTCTAGACAATATTGGCGAGTCACTTTCCAAGTCTCGTAATATTTTCCAGATTTGTTTTCGATTTCTTTTAAGATCGCCGAAATTTCTTTATGGTATTGAGCTTTCAACGTTTCATCTGCGGCAGCGTCTTTTAATTTGTTGTTAGCTTCAACATAACGCTGACCCAGCCACTCCGCTTTGTTTTCCATGTCTTCAAGTTTGTCTGATCCAGTATAGTGATCAACACCCCAAAGGCATTTCGCAATGTGGGTTCCTTCGTCTCCGATATAGTTGGCCGCAATAACCTTGTATCCGTTGTAGATGAAGAGGCGACAAATACTGTCTCCCAAACAAACATTACGTCCGTGACCAACGTGGAATTCTTTGTGTGTATTCGGCTGAGAGAATTCGATCATGACATTTGTTTTATTTCTTTCAGCGTTTTTCTTTAAGAGATTGAAGCCTTCACCACTGACAAGACTTGGAACAATTGCTTTTGCGACTTGTTTTTGATTTGTAAAAATGTTGAGAAAGGCTCCTTTGAGAACAACGCTATCAACCCATGGGTTGTTGGCTTCTTCAAGAAAACGCTTAAGTTCTGTCGCCACTTCATTAGGATTTTTCTTAATCGCTTTTGCAAATCGAAAACAAGGAAGTGCATAGTCACCTAGAGATTTTTCTGGCGGCTGTTCCAATGTTTTGAAAAAATCAACTACCGTCAGTTCCGCTGGAATATTAGGTTCGATTTTTTGAAGTGCTTGAAAAAGTGAATCGGCCAGAGACACTTTCGCAGGATCGTAAGAAAAATTACTTAGTGCAGACACATTAACTCCTAGTGGACAACAACTTCTGATTTAATCGATTGAGCAATAAAACAATTGGCGTGAGCTTTCTCGTGTAGTTTTTTTAATTCTTCAGATGAAGGTATTTTATCACCATAAAAATCGATTACAGGAAAAAGATCTATTTTGGTAACGGCCATTTTACCGTTTTCATTTTTTTCTAATAGAGCATCAGCGCGACAGCAATACTCACGAACTTTGATATTTGATTTCGTCGCGATCGCTAGAAAAGTCATCATGTGACAGCTTGCAAGTGCAGCCGCCAGCAATTCTTCCGGATTCGTTGTTTTGCCAGAGCCTTTGTATTCCGGTGAAGCTGAATTAATAATTTTCTGATCGCCACCTAAATCAATGCGGTGATCGCGATTAAAATGATCGTAAGTGAAATTATCTAAGTCAGCATTCGTCCATTCAAGATTAATTGAGTAAGTAGACATAAACTATTCGTCCTTCACTTTGTATTCAGCATCGATGGTTGTTCCATCAAACTGGTTGAACTTTTGTGGACGAGCAGAGCCCATACGTTTTGTGATGACAAATTTTTCTGACGATTCACCACCAAGCGCGATTAACCATGCGAGTACAACTAAAATTTGGTTTGTATGCCAGTAAGAAACGGTGGCCAATGTTGCCACAAGAATTCTTGGAGCGATGAAAAATCCCACCCACCAAAGCAGTCCACCAAATTCAATGGAACCTACTAACAAACCTGATACCAGGAGAGTTAAGCGTGGGAATAGTGCGATCGAAAAAAGAAAAAACCATCCATGTTTAACGAAAAAATCAACGTTCTTAAATTCGACGTTTGCGTAGTTAATTAAAAGAGTTGAGGCGCCTGTAATGGCAAGAAAGATGAATAATATTTTAATGATTGTTTTCATGCGGATACTTTATCAAAACGCATGACAATAAGGAATAAAAAACAAAAAAGAAGGCATAGCCTTGACGAAATAATAAGCGTTCTCATCTTTTGATTATGAAAACACAAATACATACAATACCAGAAGAATTCATACCAACCTTGGTCCTTAAGAACACCGTACTGTTCCCGGGGATCACACTTCCTGTTCTCGTCTCGAAAGAGGTGGGTTTAAATGCTATTAACCACGCACTTACCCAAGACCGAGAAAAGCGCATTATAGCTCTTACCCTCAAAGAGGGTGTGGAGATTGACTCAGCTCAGCCAAACGATTTTTATCATGTTGGTACACTTTGTATGGTGGATAGTCTCGAGACAACTGATAACGGCGAGACGATTGCGTACATTGTCGCCGTTCAGCGTTTCTCAATTAACGAGATTAAATACTCACATGATTTTAAATCGTGGGAAGCCAGAGGCCATGTCAATCCCGATGTTGTCGACATTGATGCTCCAACAGAAAAAGCGTTGCTTACTAGCTTAAAAGATATTTCAAAAGAAATTCTGGAAAGTCTGAAGGCCGGAGCAAATTTAAAACGTTCGATGGATGGTTTTACTGATGTTGGACAATTTACCAATATTGTCGCTCAAAACCTTCCCCTTATTATTCCAAAAAAACAGGAGATTTTGGAAATTGCTTCGATCAAAAATCGCGCGCTGAAAGTTTTGGAACTTTTAGTTGAGCAACGAGAAATGATCAAAGTTAACAATGAAATGGGTCTTAAGATTTCAGAAAAAACTAGCAAGGCCTACCGTGAATCAATTCTAAGAGAGCAATTAAAAGCAATCAAAGAAGAATTGGGTGAAGGTTATACGGATAGTGAAGGCGGAGATAAACAAAGTTTAAAAGAAAAAATTCTCGCTGCTAAACTTCCTAAAGAAGTTGAGAAGGTCGCACTTGATCAACTGAATCGCTACGAAAATATGGGAGCGCAGAACGCTGAATCTCATGTCATTAGAAATTATCTTGATCTGATTTTAGCATTGCCATGGAATGATGTGGCCCCTGAACAGTTGGATCTGGATAGAGCTGAAAAAATACTTAATGACGAACACTATGGTTTAGAGAAAATCAAAAAACACATCATTCAGCATTTAGCTGTGATGAAACTTTCTCCTCAGAAGAAAGGATCGATTCTCCTTTTTGTCGGCCCTCCAGGAGTAGGGAAGACATCTCTCGGTCAAAGTATAGCTAAAGCACTCGGACGTGAATTTGTAAGAGCGTCTCTCGGTGGTGTTCGCGATGACTCGGAAATCCGCGGTCATCGCAGAACATATATTGGAGCTCTCCCTGGGCGAATTATCGAAGGAATCAAACGTGCAAAACAGAAAAACCCTGTTTTCATGTTGGATGAGATTGATAAACTCTCTCGCGGTTATGGAGGAGATCCGGCGGCAGCAATGCTCGAAGTGCTCGATCCGGAACAAAATGGAACGTTCACAGATCATTACTTAGATTTACCTTTTGATTTATCAAAAGTGTTTTTCATTGCAACTGCAAACTCACTCGATACTATTCCCGCTCCACTCTTGGATAGAATGGAGATCATTCAACTTTCGGGATACACGAGTGATGAAAAACTGCATATCGCTGAAAACCACCTTGTTCCAAAACAATTGAAGGAGCATGGATTAGTCACTTTTGGCGAGAATATTTTGAAGTCGATCATCAATGAGTATACTCGCGAAGCAGGTGTGCGTGATCTGCAAAGAAAAATTGCAAAACTCCTTCGAAGTCTGACAGAAAAAATAGTTCGTCATCCAGAGCAAACGGAATTTCATATTGATCAGGCCGTAGTGGAAGACGTTCTCGGAGTTGAAAAAGTCACGCATGAACTCGCTCAGGAAAAATCGCATGCTGGAGTTGTAACTGGACTCGCATGGACACCAGTTGGTGGTGATATTCTCTTTATTGAAACGGCCATGATGCCTGGATCAGGAAAAATACAACTGACAGGTAAATTGGGTGATGTCATGAGTGAGTCAGCACACATAGGTCTTTCGTTAGTGAGATCGAGATTGTCTGCTCTTATTCCGGGATTAGATTTTACGAAAACGGATTTCCACATTCACGTTCCATCAGGATCAATTCCAAAAGATGGACCTAGTGCAGGGATCACTATTTTCACCGCACTTTGCTCTCTTGTACTCGGAAAAGTGGTTGATCCGAAACTCGCCATGACGGGTGAAGTGACCCTTCGTGGAGCAGTCATGCCAGTGGGAGGCATCAAAGAGAAACTTATTGCCGCCCACCGTGCAGGAATAAAACGAGTCATCATGTCTCGAAAAAACGAAAAAGATTTACGTGATGTTCCTGAAGAAGTGAAGAACGATATCAAGTTCACCTTTGTGGAAAACATCAATGAACTATTAGTAGCGACATTTGGAAGATTTAATCACAACTTCTTCCGTGATGACCTCCTTTATCCGCCACCAGCAGAGCAAGATGGCAATTATAATGGGATGGGCTTTAGCTGAGAGAAATCGTCACCTTTAAGTTAAAATTAAGATTTTTCTACCGATTTACACGAACATTCGCTTCTCCCGTATAATGGGAGAAGTGAAAAATTTTAAAAGACTTTTATTACAACCGGAACTGAGGATATTCATTTTTATCCTCAGTATCTTTTTCTTTCTCTGGCCAATGATTGCGTTTCAAAATCTGGCCAATATTAAAGTTGTTGTCTACTGGTTATATGGCTCTTGGCTCGCA
>CBIHOP010000270.1:0-4845 GCA_966211385.1 uncultured Bacteriovorax sp. | reverse complement strand
ATTCAGGAAGAAACGGATCGCCTGAATATGTTTCAATCAAATGTCCAATCGGCATGAATACAGAAAGTCCAATTGTTCCCATGTGGCGTTGACCGCCGACCGGAACAGCTAAGTGAACCGCTGAACCGTGAAACTTATTGTAGTTTGTTTTTGCTTTACCATAAGTTGTTGATGAACTGTTCGTTGAATTCGTCACAACGATATTGTTGATCTCTTTAAAGTGAGTCGCTGTTGAACTTGCCTGTAAAAGCACATTGAAGTTTTCAGAAAAACCTAAAAGAGAGGCATTGTAATAGTTATTGCTTGGATCGTTTTCATCTAAGTTTGATTGATTTCCCAATGCGGAAGTTGAGTAACTTGAACCAAAAAGTTCTGGGTAACTCGCATGTGCAAGAGGGGAAAGGAGCATTGAGATGAAAAGAAGATGCTTCATTTTTGTAACTTCCTGTAGAGGCTTAGAACTTGATCTAAAGTTAAAGCTTCCGCTCTAATCGTAAGCGGAATATTCAATTCACTGAATGTTGATTCAATCAATGGATGAGGAAAAGAACTCTTCAGCAGACCGCCGAGTTGTGTTCTTTTTTGGGCAAACAGTGTTCTTAAAAATTTCTCGTAGGCATTGAATTCATGCAGTGGAACAAGTGGCTCATTTTTTCTGACCATTGATAAGACGGCCGAATCAACTTTCGGCGGAGGAGCAAAAGCTCCCGGTGGAACTTTTAACAGCAGCTCGCAATCAAAGTACGCCATCGTAAGTGCGTGTAATGATCCCATGAAATTTTTAGTAGTGGAGAATGGAAAAACTTTATCAGCAACTTCTTTTTGAAACATCAATGTCATTCGTTGGATGTCGGGAGCTTTGATAAAATTAATCAGTAGCGGTGTTGAAATATTGTAGGGAAGGTTGGAAACCAACCAGACTTTTTTTCCAGCGACTTTGCGATCGATAAAATAATCCGTGAGATTCAGGGCGAGCGCATCGGTTAGAAGAATCTGATCATCTGAAATAAATTGGCGGAGGTATTCTGGAAAACGCTCATCTTTTTCAATTACCGAAAAAGGAAGATTCTCTTCTATTGCTCTTAGTGCAAGAAACTCAGTGAGAATTCCCGGACCGGGCCCGATTTCAACAATCGCTTCTATATCGCCAGGGAAATCAGAAGTGATTTTTCTAATGACGTTTTGATCTCTTAAAAAATGCTGGCCGAGACTTTTGTCGGCACGAGGGAGCTCAAGTCTCATGAATTTTTTCTTTGTTGGTCGAGTTTATCTTTTTTAGAAACATATTGTCCGCGCGCATCGAGAGAGAGGCATTCAGGAAATGGAATGGCCTGATCAAATGTGCGAAGAGCGTAGTTGGCAATCATGGCACCATTGTCTGTACAAAATTTTGGAGCAACAAAATGCACATTCTTAAATTCAGCAGCAAGAACCTGGCGAAGTTTAGAATTACAAGCAACACCACCACCGACAACAATCGGAAGATTGCCGCCAGCAATTTGCTGTGCTTTTTTGAGTTTGCGTGAAAGAGCTTCTACGATGGCGTATTGATAAGAAGCGCAGACATCGTTCATTTCAAAGGGAACTTTTGATTCGATGAAATTGCGAAGAGCGGTTTTTACGCCGGAAAAACTCAACATCGCGTCCCCAGAATCAAGCATAGAAATAGGGAACGTGAATTTCTTTTCATCACCTGTTTTTGCAAGATCGTCGATGATTCGTCCTGCAGGATAACCAAGACCTAAAAGTTTTCCGCCTTTATCAAAAGCTTCACCAGCAGCATCGTCGATGGTGTTGCCGAGAATTTCAAAATCACGTGGACTCGTCACTTTCAAATAAATGCTGTGACCACCGCTCACGAGTAAACCTAAGTACGGATACGGTACAGGCGTCGTGAGATGAATAGCTTCAAGATGCGCGTACAAATGATTGACTGAAGCGATAGGGATTTCGTTAATGAGTGCAAGCGTTTTAGCGCAATTGATTCCGGTTAACAGTGGACCTAAAAGTCCCGGATGAGTCGTCACTGCAACGAGGTCAATATCTTCGACGTTGATTCTTGCTTCTTTAAAGCAAGAATCTAAGAGCGGAGTGATCTTTTCAAGGTGATTGCGCGCAGCGATTTCAGGAACCACACCGCCCCATTTCGCGAGCATTGTTTCCTGTGAAAAACTTTGATGTGAAAGTAGCTTCGGCAATTCCGACAATGAAGCTGGATCACCCTTTAAAAGAGCAATGGAAGTATCGTCGCAGCTTGTTTCTATTCCTAGAATTATTTTTTCTTTCATTTAATAATTTTCATTGAGTTTTTCGTTATAATACATGAACCTATTTACCTATGCAAAACTTACGGTTCAAGGAGGACCTTCCAATGAAAAAAATTCTAGTTGCAATCATCGCTCTTGCTTCTTCTGCTGCTTTCTCAGCTGACACTAGCTCAGGATGTGGAATGGGGTACGAAGTAGCTCCAAAACAATCTCTTGTTTCTTCATCAACAAGATCAATCGTTAACGCTACATTCTCGAACTCAATTGCAATGACTTTAGGGACTTCTGGATGTGCAAAACACTCAATCGTAAAGAACGATGCAAAAGGAATCCACTTTGCTGAAGCTAACATGAACCAACTTGCGCTTGAAATGGCCCAAGGAAATGGTGAGTTCGTAGCTGGATTTGCTGCTACTTTAGGTTGCCAAGATGTAAACGCTTTTGGTTCAATGGTTCAATCTAAATATGAATCAGTTCTTCCATCAGCTAACACAACTGGTGTTGAACTTTTCAACAACGTAAAGGCTGAAATCAGAAACAATGCAACTCTTTCGGCAACTTGTTCTCTTATCTAGTTTTTTAATGGTGGCGGGCACGGTTACGGCTTCCGCCACTTCTGTTACATATGATCGCGCTTATTGGTTAAAACTTCTTCACTTTGAAAACGGCCGCAGTCGAGCGGATTCAGAAAAATTCTTTTTAGCCCCAAACGGAAAAACAAATCCTGATGCTGAATTAGCAGCCACGATCAATGCGTTTAAAGATCAAAATGCAGTGGCCGGCTGGTTTAATTATCATCCGCAATGTGTGTTTCGTGAACGATTGAGATTTTTGCAAGATCAAGGAATGCTTGGATCGATCCCACTTGTTTCCTGTAAAGAGTTCGATGAATGGAAAGCGGGACTTAATGCTGAAAGCGTAACTCTTATTTTTTCTTCTTCCTATCCCAACAATCCTTCGTCATTGTTTGGGCATACATTGCTCAGGTTTAATCAAAAAAATAAAACCAATGATCTTCTCGATTATGCTGTGGCCTTTAGTGCAATTCCAGAATCTGATGATCCGGGAATCATCTTTGCCTATAAAGGAATGTTCGGCGGATACAAAGGGCTTTTTGAAGTCACGAAGTATTACACCAAAGTTAATGAATACAATAACGGTGAATCACGCGACTTGATTGAATACAATTTGAATCTCTCTCAAGATGAGCTTGATCGAATGATCAACCATCTCTGGGAACTTTATCAGACAACATACTTTGATTATTTTTTTACAGATGAAAATTGTTCTGCTGTTTTGATGGATGTTCTCGCGGTTCCTTTTCACAAAGATGGAGTGATCAATGATCATGATCGCTGGTACTATCTTCCAAGTGAAATGGTGAAGAGATTTCGTGAACTTCCTGGACGGATTGCCTCTGTAAAATATCGTCCGAGCTTAAAAAAGCAACTCACAAAAAAATGGGAATCACTTTCAACGTCGGAAATCGATGATGTTGAAAAAATTCTTGATGAGGGTGTTGTTCCAGCGGATTATGCCAACCCAAAAGTTCTCGAAGCGGTGGTGAGTTATATTGATTTCACTCGCAATCGTAAAAAAGAAAAGCTGGAAGGAGAGTCGCAAAAGCTCATGCGCGCGGCCCTTATCAGGCGAGCAGCTTTGCCAAAAAGTGAAACAGCAACTGTACTCTATGATGAAAGCAATCGTCCGGATGATGGACATGAACCGCAGAAATTTTCTTTTTTTACCAAGCTGGAAGATGATCGATTTCAATTAGGAGTGGAGCTCAAACAAGGTTATCACGATCTCATGAGCAACGATAAAGGCTTTGATCCTTTCTCACAGTTTGATTTCCTCACTGGTTCAGCGATCTACGATTTTAAGTTGAAGAAGTTTGATTACGAAAAACTCACGCTTGTTGATCTCATTTCCTTTCACGAGTATCGCACTTTCGATCCGCAACTTTCGTGGAGAGCAAAAGTAAGCAGTGATCGTCTCTATGTGGAAGGATGCGAACTTTGCCATAAATTAAATGCTCAGGCCTACGGTGGACCAACTTTTAAAGTTAATGAAAGAGGTGTGTTCGCTGCAATGTTGGGAGTATATGGTGAGGCAAGTTCCCATCTGAATAAAGGTCATCGTCTGGGACCTGCTGCGGAAATTTCTTATTATCAACAATTCGGTAACGCTTATAAGTTTGGACTCATTGATGAACTCCGCCTTGATGCCACTCGAAAAATTCGCAAAGATAGTGTGAATACTTTAACTGTTCGCCATGCATTTTTCTTAGGCAGTAGTGGAGATATAAGACTGGATTCAAAATTTCTAAAAGACTTCTCAGTTCATCAGGTGAGTTATGGTTTTTATTTCTAGATTAATCATCGTACTTCTTTTAAGCGTGAGCTGCACAAGTCTTATCTACCAACCGGATAAATACTTCTGGGCGAACCCTGAACAGTTCAAAGTAAAGTATGAACCATTCACAATTAATTCTCTGGATGGAACAACACTTTCTGCATGTAAATTAGTTTCAAAAGAAAAACCAAAACGTCTCGTTCTTTTTTTTCATGGCAATGCT
>CBIHOP010000269.1:0-4849 GCA_966211385.1 uncultured Bacteriovorax sp. | reverse complement strand
TCGTGGCCATGAGAGTTGTCATGCTGGAAAACGGACGTGAGTTCGTAAAAATGTCTCCTCAAGTAATTCTTCCCATCGATCAACTAAAAAAACTTGAGCACATGGAAGTTTTAAAACAAAATATCGTCTATCGCGGTCGCGAGCTGGCGACACTTGAAGTTTATTTTTCGTCGGCCAATTTCAATAATTCATTCAACCGCATTGTTGCTTTCATTGCATTTGTCACTTTCACTCTTGGAGTGGCACTGGCCTTCGTTATGAACTCAACAATTAAAAAATTCCTAACAGCTCCACTTAATGAAATCGCCCAAGATGCAAAAAAGGCCGGCGAAGGCCAATACGATATCAATTTCAAAACTCATTACACAGGTGAGCTCAACATTGTTACTGAAGCATTCAATGAAACACTGAGTGCGCTTAAAGAAAGAGATCGTCTGCTCATCCAGCAAAATACCATGCTCGAAGATCTGGTTGAAAAACGCACGAAAGAAAGAGATGAAGAGCGACTTAAAAGCTTCCAGGCAAGTCGTCTGGCCGCATTGGGTGAGATGGCCGGAGCGATTGCTCACGAAATCAATAATCCCCTTACAGTAATTCAAAACTACTCTAAAAATATCGCTCATGGACTCGTGAATACGGATCGACACGATCTCGTCGTTAAATCACAAAAAATCCAAAGTATGAGTGAACGAATCGCCCGAATCATTAAAGGCCTAAGATCGTTCTCCCGCGATGGAAAAGAAGATGAACATCAATTTTATCCGGTGGAAAAATTTGTCGATGATCTAACATGTTTATGTTCTTCGCGTGCCAAAGACCTTGAAATTGATTTGAGTTTTGATTTCGATAAAAATGACCTTATCTTTGTAAACGTCACTGAGATTGGTCAAGTTCTCATCAATCTCATCAATAACTCAATTGATGCCATTATCGACTTACCTGAAAAATGGATAAAAGTTAAAATCTTCACCGTTGGTGAAAAGACTTACATAACTGTTACAGACAGCGGGCATGGAATTTCTCTTGAGCTGCAAGACAAAATCATGGATCCGTTTTTCACAACAAAAGATTTAGGTAAAGGCACTGGTCTAGGTCTTCCTATCAGCCATAGAATCATCTCTCAGCACGGTGGACAGTTTATTTATAATCCGCGATCCAGCCACACTGAATTCATCATCACCCTTCCTGCGCACAAACATTCGGAGCACTCGGGGCTTCAATGATGAAATACCTCTATCTTCTACTCCTCATTTTCAGCGTCACTGTCTCTGCAAAAACAACCATCAAAGTTGGTGCATACAATTATCCTCCTTTCGTAGAATGGAGAAATGGAAGGCCACACGGACTTATTAATGATTTCGTAAGAATTCTTAACAACAACCAGTCGAAGTACGATTTTGTTATCGTTGAAACAACATCTAATCGTCGCTACTACGACCTGGAAAATAAATTTTACGATATTATCTTTTTTGAAAATATTCTCTGGAGCTGGGATAAATCAAAAGTTCAAGTTTCTAAAATCTTCCTTCAAGGCGGTGAAGTTTTCATCGCAAAAAAAGTAGCTGGTCGTGATCAAAGCTATTTCAGCGACATCAAAAACAAAAGAATCCGTGCTTATCACGGCTATCACTACGCCTTCCTCGACTTCTCTACGGATCCCAAAGATCTTAAGAAGTGGAACGTGGAATTGACTCAATCTCATGATGGAAATATTCAGGCCGTCATTGAAGATCGTGCTGATCTCGCCATGATCACACTCGACTATCTAAAGGTTCTTTTCAAAAAGAAGCCCGCGCTAAAAAACGAAATCATTGTTTCAACAAAGTTCGATCAAACGTACAAACATTCGGCCATGATTCGAACGAACAGCAACATTAAATTAGAAGAAGTAAATAATCTCTTGGTTAAGATTCAATCAGATCCAGAATTCAAATCTCTCTTTCTCTCGATGGGGCAGTAATTTTGATGAAATTATTAATAATCCCCATTCTATTTATGCTTCTTCACACACCTCTCAAAGCGGCCGATCCCATTCGTCTTTGTTATGAAGACGTGACTGTATTCCCCTGGATAACGGGAGATGAAGTTGGTCTGGCCCTTATAGAAATCAAAATGATTGAAGAAGAATTGGGCATAAAGTTTACGCTCATCAGACTTCCTTGGAAAAGATGCCAGATTGAAGCTGAAGCTGGAAAAGTCGAAGGCCTCATAGCTGCCAGCTACACAAAAGAAAGGGCCGCATGGGGAGTCTACCCGACACTCCCTAATGGTGAACTGGATGTGGACAAACGTCTGCACACTGACAGTTTTCATGTCTACGTTCGCAAAGATAGCAAGATCCAGTTCAAGAACGGAAAGTTCATCAATATCGCTATGAATGAAATTGGGGTTCAACTTGGATATTCGGTCGGCAGTGATTTAAAAGACCAAGGCTACAATGTTCACTCGTCATTTGCGAGCGCTTACGATTTGTTAAAACAGCTCGATATCAAAGCATTAAATGTGGCCGTATTACAGAATCACGAATCCAAAAGGATGCTGGAGATTCATCCGGAATTGAATAAAAATATTCGTCGTATCACTGAGCCTTATAAAATTAAAGACCAGTATCTCCTCTTCACAAAAACGTTTTACGCGAAAAACGAAACACTTGTTAAGTCGATTTGGAAATCGGTGGCACGGGCGCGGAAAAGCCAAAAATACAAACTAGCTGAAGAAAAAGTTCTCAAGCACCGCTAATTTCTCAACTAAAGCGCAGTCATCCAACAACGTGGTCTTAGTCCTAAAGTGTCGCCATTTTTTTTCGTACATGCACCAGGATGAGCATCGGTTTTAGATAAATCTTCATTAACGTCTTTGTCACACAAAGCACCTTGATAAAAAGTATCAAGACGACATTGAGCTTTATTGTGATCTTTTTCAATCATCATGACTTTCTTTTTATCAGGTGTTTCAAAACTCACAGCTTTAGATTCTTTAGTTAAAACAGCGATGAAGTTTGAAACTTCCAGGCCTGCCAGCGCTGAACGTTGGCAAATCAATTGTTCATGCTCTGATTTGAAACTTTCTCCACATTGTTTAACAACGAAAGCAGGCACAACTTTAGTAGCTAGGATGTCGCTATTTAATTCTCTTTCAAAAACTCGACGTGCACATTTTAAAGTCGCGAAGTAATCACTCTGCCCTTCTACGGAAGACCATTTACGGTCAACTTGAAAAGGTTGCGATTTTTTGGGGTAACCACCTAAATGATGACCAAGCTCATGACAGACAACCATGAGAAACCCATCTTCCGTCATTTGTGGATGGCGGGCAAGCCCACCATACATTGATACATACCATTCAGTTCCTCGAGACATATCACGAGCAGCGCTGGCGTTGACTGTATTATCATCCCACTTGCGGTTGAAAATGAGTTTTGCCCCTTGAGCTTCAACGAGTGGAGCATAAATCGCATTTACTTTATCGATGACAGAATTAAATTGCTCTTTCGAAATACCGGTGGGATTTAATTTATTTTCAGAAATTGAAAGATTATTTTTTGGAACAAAAGCGTGTGCGTTTAGTGTAAGAAAAAATAGTAAGAATGTTTTCATTTTATCCTCTCGCTTCGAATTCAAACTCAACTTTGCCTTCTTTATTCATTGCTAAAAAGGCATTAAATGGTTTTCCGGCCTTTGATTTAAATCCTTTTATCAGATCCGTTTTTTTATGTGTCATGAGTTTTTTAATTTGGGCATCAGTAAGTTTTTTCTTCGCCACAAATTTCCAGATCGTGAAACCACATCCCTCTTTCCATCGTGAACAGCTGAATGATTTAGGAAAATCCATGATCTGTGCTTTGCAAATTGGACATTCCCCAAGAGCAGATGCAACCGGTTTAGCCTTAGGGCCGAATGTTTTTCCACCATAAGTTTTGGGTTTAGAAGGATCTCGTTCAACACCGGCGAAGGCCTTCCACTCATTGGTCGCACTATTAATGAAGTCGTGAACGTTGTCCAAGAATTCAAGATCGTCACACTCTCCCTCGGCCATACTTGAGAGCGTGAGTTCCAGTTTTGCTGTTTGGGAAACGCTTGTCAGTTCTTTAGTCGATGGCATATCGGCGAGCTTATCAACAAGAAGAATTCCTTTCTCAGTCGCTTTTAAATTTTTGGCAGAACGTTCAATGTATGAACGCTTCAAAAGCGTTTCGATGATTTGGGCACGCGTTGCTTGTGTTCCTAAACCAATTTCAGTGCGGAAGATTTTTTTAAGATCACTTTCTTCCACCAGTCTTGCCGGATTGGTCATATCGTAAAGAAGTGATGCTTCTGTATATTCAAATGGAGGTTTCGTTTTTTTACTTTCAATTTCACCAGAATTTAGAAGACCTTCTTCACCCAGTTTTAATTCCGGTAATAATTCTTCCGTTTCTCTTCCTTCTAAAACTTTGAAACCCATTTCAAGAATTTTCTTTCCGCGTGCCTTAAAGAGTTCTTTTTCGCACTCGATTTGAAGTTCCGTTTCCAAGTAA
This sequence comes from uncultured Bacteriovorax sp., assembly GCA_966211385.1. Lineage (GTDB taxonomy): Bacteria > Bdellovibrionota > Bacteriovoracia > Bacteriovoracales > Bacteriovoracaceae > Bacteriovorax. Next base: position 333 of record CBIHOP010000269.1, on the reverse strand, counting down.
CGGTGATTTTCTAGGAAATTAGTAATGAAACGTTTCAAAACGAGATGAAAAATTTTTCCTTCAGGAGAATTCTCATCACCACTAAAATCTTTTAAGGGAATAAGACCGTGGTGATCGGTCAAACGAGAATCATCAAACACCATTTTATTTTTTACAGAAACCTTAAAACCTGCAAATTTTTCAAAGTGTTCTGGATAGAGATCTTTAAATTTAAAGACGAGAGCTTTCACCATATCAAATGATGATGTAGCCATAACCTTTGAGTCTGTTCTTGGATAAGAGAGACATTTATATTTTTCGTAAAGCGATTGAGCGATCTCAAGCGTTTTGCTG
>CBIHOP010000268.1:0-4855 GCA_966211385.1 uncultured Bacteriovorax sp. | reverse complement strand
CTTCAACAACTGGCGATGTTGCGGCCGATACACCTGTTGATGATACTGCGTCTGCAGATGTTGATGCCGCCGGAAGAAAAAAAACATTTAAGCAAACAGTTGTGGAAAAAAGTAACAACGTTAAACGTGCCGTGAAAAAAGGTGCACATCAAATTAGAGAAATGGCCTGCCGTAAAGATGATGCTAAATGTTTAGCGCTCAAAGAAAAACATCGCGCGCAAGAACAAGCTGAATATCATCGCGACAAACTTTCTGAATCACAAAATGCCATTCAAGAAGTAGATACTGATACCACACCATAATAGTTGGCATTAGCTTTGCTCTCACCTCCCGTTGCAATGAATGTTTACGTGACATTTCAACGGGAGGAATATGAGACAGTTAAACAAAAGAAACTTAAGCGCGGCCGCTTTCTTAGGCCTAGCATTGGTGTTGCAGTCATGCGGTAGCAAAGACAGCAAAGTTCAGCCAAGTGTTGCAGCTGAAGAGATTAAGGTCGAAGAAGTTAAACCTGATGTTAAAGTCGAAATCGAAGACACAGGAAAAATCATCGCAGAAGGGAAAGAAGTTTTTCGTCATGAAACTTTTGGCAATGAAAGCTTCTGGACGGAAACAGCTCAACTTCCACAGGGTCTAGCAAAATCAAAATTAACACCCGCTCAAGCTTTAAAATTAGGTCTTTCGATCAATGCTGAAGCATTAGATCCAGAGTTGCAAAAATCAATCAGCAAAGAACTTTTTAAAGAAGGTCTCTCTGGAAAAATTCTCAACAGTCATGAAACAACAATGAAAATTTTAAATGCAAATGCATTCATTGGGCTTGTTGTAAAAGACACTAATGGTGACAGTAAAAAAGATTTACGCTCAGGTGATCAAATGGGTGTGAGTTGTGTTCTCTGTCACGGAGTGACTGACAAATCGATTTTCGATATGCCAGGTGGCGGATCAATCGGTCGTCCTGTAGATGGTCCGTCTGTGCACCGGCTTAACCTCGGGGCATTTATGGCCATGGCCGATAACACACGTGCCTTTTTTCCCATGGCACAGTTAAAAGATGAAGAAGGAAATTCTATTGGACGCGCACCAAGTGAAAAAGGATTAACGAAAGATTCTACAGAAGCAGAGTTTGATGCGTACTTCAGCAACACGACTTATTATCCGGTAGGAACTTTTGATGACACTTTAGATGGGATCGGAAATCCAATGAGAAATGGTGTCGCTTACAGAGCAGATCTCGCAGCACCATATGGAAGTGCCGGCGAATTTGAAAAGTTCAATCAGTATGCAAATCATTATTACACAACAGTTCTTAATCCAACGAACATTTTAACTAAAGAATCTCGTCAGTTTATGGAGAGAATTTCTGGATCGTTAGGCGTAAGGATTGCTGAAGATTATGCCGAAGTTCTACAGAAATCAGGGGCGCAAAACATTGCACCAAAGAACAGTTTGATTCCCGAAGAGAAAGTAAGTTCATTAAAACGTTATTTGGATCAACTCCGTTCTCCTCGTGGTGTTGTGTTTGAAAAATCAAGCGTAACAAAAGGGGAAGAGCTCTTTAAAGGGGCAAAGTATGGATGTACTTCGTGCCACAATGTTGATCAGTCAAAACCTGTTCAAAAAGAAATCGTCGCGATGAACGTTATTTTTAAAGGTGATAATCCGGTTGTCGTAAGAAAACGCGACAATTTAATCCATCCTTTACAAGATACAGCGGGAACAACTTATGACGATAAAATGATTGTTATGAACGCAACTATGCGTGGACTTACTCGCGGAGTTGCGATGCCACTTCTGATGGATTTAGCAAAAAAACCTGCTTATCTTCATGATAGCTCAGTTTCAACTCTAACGAAACTTCTAGATCCTGCTAGAGGTGACAGCGCTCCTCATGCGTATTACGTCGGTAGTGCAGAGGAAAGAAGTGATATGGTTGCGTTCTTAAAAAATCTCGACGACAACAACGGCAAATAGTTGAAGGCGTTTTTCTGGACTTTATTTTTTGGTCTTTCATTTTCCCTGCACGCCTCCGTGTGGGAAGATGAAAGACCCTGGACTCTGGAGATGGAAACAAAGTTTTCAGAATGGATCGCTTCCGATCATGTTCATGAATACATGTTTGTAAATCCAGGGTCTCCATACTTTGGTATAAAAGTAGATTGTGCCGATGCAACTTATGCATTGAGGGCCATTTTCTCTTATGAGAATAAACTTCCTTTTGCGATCATCAATCCATCCGGATCACGGGGGAAAGATCCAACACTACACAATCGTCTTGATAAGTGGGATCGATTTCCTGAAGGTCTGCCTCGTTTAATCGGAATGATTAATGAAATCACGATTAGTGTGGGAACGGATAATCTGGCCTACTTGGATTCATATCCGGTTGCTTTAAAAAGCATAAAACCAGGCAGTGTTTTTGTATCAAAAATTCAACTTGATTCAGATACCAGTATTAAGCATGCCTTCAACATTAAAAATATAAATCCGGTAGGAACATTGGATGTGATTTATTCTTCCGAAAGTATTCAAGCGGCCAACGGTCCGATGCAAAGAAGAAAAGACAAAGTGATGGATGTTTTACCAACTGATCCTTACGGCTACCGAAAATTTCGCTGGCCCGAATACCTTGGTAAAAAAATAAAAGAACTTCCGGCCGAAGCAGAAGCATCTTTCGAGCAATTTGAACTCGCCAAACTTTTAGGGTTAGATGAATTTTCAAAACTTCTTAAAAAAACCATTGGCACTGTTGAAGAGAGCGATGAACAGATGCTTCTGCGATCTCTGAATGCAATTTGTCTGGAAGCTCAGGCTCGAATTGAAGTTGTGGAGCTTGCTCAAAAAAGAGTTGTTGAATTGGGAGGAAAGTGCATGGAGTATCGTGACTACGATACATACTCTACACCGGCAAGAGATGCCTCTTTAAGAGAAGCTTTTTTCAGTCTTCAGCGAAATTACCATCAGATTAATGAGCGAGGCGGATTAGAAGTCATCGATGAGGAGCTAGTGGAACATGTGGAAAGAATCATCCTGGAAGCTCCTAACACCGATGATGGCCTTTTAAAGCGTTGTCCGATCACCTATGCTGACAACACCTCAATCGATTTGGCCGAGCTGTGGAAGCGGGTTTATTTTCAAAAAATGTCTGCCCATCCAAATGATTCGATCGCTGCGAGATGGGGCGAGCCGGTTGAGAGAACAAGTTGCAAGGCGTGGTATTAGTCCTTATACTTTTAAGGCGTGACAAAACTTTTCATTTTCATTTTTTTAATAATCAACTTAGCGAACACTGCTAAGTCTGAAGATCTGTGCGAATTTTTCATGTACTGTCCTGGCTCCAGCCAGCGTTCAGGTGGTAAATCTCTGCCATCAGCAATTGTTTCCGGACAACTTAATCCCAGCACACTCAGTAAGATAAAAGGGCTAGGTCTTGAAGCTTTTTATCATCCTCACAATCCGGTTGGCTTCGGATTGCTCACAGGTTCAGGAAAAATTGGTGCCCTCGTTTCCGCCAATCAGGAAAATAGTTTTTTTGGAAATCGTTCAATCGAATTGGATATCGATACATTCAGACGATATGAAGACTCAAAAAGATACGACAATAAAAAGTTAAGTTTTGCCGCAGGAGCAGGTCTCTATAATAAAAATAGAATTGCCTTTGATGTGGGCGTAACGGCGAAATGGAATCCTGATATTAAAAAAGTGAGACCCGGAATAGGATTTTCCGGTAATGTGTATAATTTCAATCTGGGCTACAGCATTTACTACGATGATACATTGGTAAAATTTGGTGATGCTCTAAATCCGTATACCGGTAATCCTTATTTCATTGATTACAATGCTCCAACTTACAAAGAAGTCTTTGTTACTCAGGCCTATACCATTGGTACGAAACTAGGTGATCTCTTTTTAGACTATGGTGTGATTAAAACGCAGTATGATTTTTATCGCGAGAGTACGATCATTCATCTTTATTCGTTTTCCTACAATAAAAATAAATGGCTCTACAATTTAGCTATAAGAAGAGAAGCTTCACCGAATTGGAAATATATTAAGCCGCTGATGGTTGAACAAAGAAAGGTGACGGATCTATATTTGGGCCTTCAGTATTCACACAACAAGAACCTCTTATTAGGTTTGGCCTACAACAGGTTCTTGCTTAATGAATTGAGTGCTTCTGTAACGTTGTCGTTTTAAATTACAAAACTTTTTTTGTGCTAGTTGCAGTCGACGTTTTCTTTTTTGTTGTCGTCGCTTTGCTTGAAGCACCTCTTGTTGAAACGGGCTTTGTTGTTACCGTGTTTTTTTCAACAGACTTTGTTGTTGTCTTAGATGTCGAAGTTGTTCCCACACTTGAATTGTAATAAGAGTGGCCTGTCGTTGGTCCAGAAGTTTCTTTTGGATCGAACAGATTTACTTTTGCTGATTTATTTCCTGTCTTAAATTTATCAAACTGCGCGCATGAAGAAAGAGCAAGTGCCATTGTAACGATCAAAATTGTATTAAGACATTTCATCTAGAATCCTCCTCTGGTAAGGCAACGATCATAAATGAATTAACTCTCTTTTTAAAGAGAGGTCTTAAGTATTGAAGGGGATAAGTATTGAATAGTGGGAAAACTGGGACTACTTTTTTTTTCCTTATGCACTAACTGACCAAAAATTTGTCTCAATCTGCTGGCACTGATTCTGCTCTCATGTAGAGGAGCAAACGACATTGAGTTTGCTTCTAAAAAAAATCATTTTAAAAGGAGTATTAAAATGGCCAATCAAAATCAAGGAAACACATCGGATCGTGGATTTGCATCTATGGATGAAGAAAAACAAAGAGAGATTGCTTCTAAAGGTGGAAAAGC
>CBIHOP010000267.1:0-4871 GCA_966211385.1 uncultured Bacteriovorax sp. | reverse complement strand
ACTTAGCTCTAGTGTTGCTTCCAATGCTTGATTCCATTTCAGATGCACGAGGAGCTGGTGTAGCAGCTGCTGGTCTTGATGGAGTTGCATTTTCATAACGGTTAGCTGCATCTCTGATTGATTGAATCAAACGAGAAGGTTGTTGCTGTTGTGGAGCTGCTTGCGTTCCCATTTCTTCTTCATGAGAAGCATTTGAGTATGCACTTCTGTCTCTCATGAAACGATCGAAATCTGAACGATCATCAAATCCAAAATCAGAATCATTTGATGATGAAGCTACTTCTTGGCGAGGAGCTGGTGCAGCCGGTTGAACTGGTGCTGAAGCTACTGGTGCCGGACGTGATACTGGCGCTTCCATGATTGGTTCAATTTTTGGCGATGGTGCCGGTGTTTCAACAACTGGTGTTGGTGCAACTGCTTGGTAAGCAGGTTGTGCAGCTACTGGTTGAGAAAATGATTGCGAGAAAGAAGATTGTTGTGACATTTGAGAAGAAGCTGATGCAGTCGATCCTGCAAGCGCTCTAATTTGTCCACCAAGCCCGGTTGCGATAACTGTAACTTTGATATCTTCGCCAGCATTGTTATCGATAACTGTTCCGAAAATGATTTCAGCATTTTCATCAGCAGCTTCCATAATCAATGTAACAGCTTCGTTTGTTTCATGCATAGTAAGCGTATCAGAACCAGTGATGTTGATGATGATACCAGTTGCACCATTGATTGAGATATCTTCAAGAAGAGGAGAGCTGATGGCTTCAGTCGCAGCTTTGATTGCGCGACCAGCACCTTGAGCAACCCCTGTACCCATAAGAGCGAGACCTTTGTTTGCCATAACTGTTGAAACGTCAGCGAAGTCAGCGTTGATGTGACCAGTGTTATTGATCAAATCAGAAATACCGCGAACAGCGTTTAGAAGAACTTCGTCTGCACGCTTAAAAGTATCAACGAGTGATAAGTTTTCACCGGCAAGGTAAAGAAGTCTTTGATTTGGAATCGTGATAAGTGAATCAACACTTTCTTCAAGATTTCTAATCCCTTCTTCAGCTTGTTTGAATCTTTTTTTACCTTCGAAAACGAAAGGCTTAGTTACAACACCAACTGTTAGAGCACCAAGCTCCTTAGCTAGTTTTGCGATAACTGGAGCAGCTCCAGTTCCTGTTCCACCACCCATACCAGCAGTGATGAAAACCATATCTGCACCTTTAAGAACTTCCGAAATTTTTTCGTAATCTTCTAGTGCTGACTTTTTACCGATTTCTGGATTCGCACCAGCACCAAGACCTTTAGTTACTGTTCCACCTAGCTGAATTTTAGTTTCAGCAAGTGAAATGCTAAGTGCTTGTGCATCTGTATTTGCAACAATGTATTCTACGCCTGAAAGTCCTGAACGGATCATTGTATTGACGGCATTACATCCACCACCACCGACTCCGACAACCTTGATTTTGGCGCCGTTGATTCTATTGTTTGTATCTGTCATCTCGAACATAATTCCTCCCTAGGAACTTCAGCAAAAAAATTAATTAAAATATTTCTTTGAATACCGACTTTAGTGACTCACTTAGTTTCCCAATGAGGTCAGTCGTTGATTCTGTTGTTTCTTTTTCTTTAGCGAACATGACTCTGTGATTGCTTGCAGCTGCTTGACCTTGTGTCGGAACATAAGGTTTTCTTTTTGCTGCTTCAATCAGTAGGCCTAATACTGTTGAAAATTTCGGGTTCTGCATGATGTTTGTCATTCCACCAAATGGAATTGGAAAACCAATTTTGCACGAACGCATAAGGATGTATTCACCTAGTTCCGGCATTCCTTTGATAAGAGCACCACCACCAGTAAGAACAAATCCACCGGCAACTTCACCAGTTAATTTTTTTTCTTCGATCATTACACGAACAACATCAAAAAGTTCTTCAGCGCGAGCTCCAAGAACTTCTGCAACAACACTTAGTTGAACTTCACGAGGTTTAGTTCCCGAGAGTCCTTGAACCGTGATGTGAGCTGATTGATTTAACTGTTCAGCAAGAACAGATCCGTGATTGATTTTGATTCTCTCTGCTTCATTGTGTGGAATTTTTAAAGCAACCGCGAGGTCGTTTGTGAAATGGTTTCCACCAATTGGAATAATTTGCGAGTGGATAAGACTTCCGTCTTTCCATACAGCGATATCAGTTGTTCCACCGCCGATATCGACAAGAACTACACCAAGTTCTTTTTCTTCTGGAGAAAGAACTGCTTCTGAAGAAGCTAATGGCTGAAGTGTAATATGTTCAGCATCGATTCCTGTCTGCTCAACACATTTAACTAGGTTTTGAATAAGAGGAATTGATCCTGTAACGATGTGAACGTGAGCTTCTAAACGAACTCCGCACATGCCGATTGGGTTTTTAATTCCCGTTGTATTGTCTACACGAAACTCCTGAGGAATAACGTGAAGGATATCTCTGTCTGAAGGAATCACGACTGCTTTTGCAGCTTCAAGAACACGATCAACATCGTCTTGAGTGATTTCTTTTCCTTTGATCGCAACAACACCTGAAGAGTTGAAGCTATAGATGTGGCTACCGGCGATTCCGATTGTTGCTGAAGTGATGTTCACTCCGGCCATCAGTCTCGCTTCTTCCAGCGAATTCTGAATTGAACGAACCGTTTTATCGATGTTAACGACTGATCCTTTCTTAAGTCCATAAGAAGGGTGTGTGCCGATACCGATAATTTCAAGTTCTGAGTTTGGATGTTGAAGACCAACGATTGTACAAACTTTCGTTGTTCCTACATCAAGACCTACAATGATGTTTTTTTCGTTCATAATGAGAATCCTTTCTCTATTGATCGATGCGCGACAGATTCATTCTGTCATTAAAATCCTAGAATTTATCATTAAACTTGACAACAACTTTTTTGCTGTTTGTAAGATTGATAATGGCCGGAATTTTTTCTTTTAATTCCATATAGTTCACAATCTTATCAAGCTTCACTAATTTATCATTCCACTCATCCAGTCCCATAAAGACACTAGATGGATGCCCATTGATTGAAAGAATTATAGTGAGTTCCTTCGAATCATTAAGAATGACCTCTGAAAGTTTTTTACGGAGACCTGGTCTCATCTCTTTTACAAGATTTGTAACTTCAGTTTGCACCTCATCTTCCATCTCACCTACAGGCATAGAAAGATAGGGTAAATCATGTGAAAGTTTCTTCTCACTTCTTAAGAGTGCTTCATAAGTTGGATCGAACAATTGTCCGTTATCCACAAGAATGGCTTCATAAGAATCATGTGTATCTTTTTTATAAATCTGTACCTTCATCAAAGGCTCTGGGCAATTGAAGTTAAGGTCGAGAACTTTGCTGTATGGATCGTATTGAATTTTGTAATCACTTACGAAATATTTATCACTCCATTTTTCCGACATGATTTTTAGTTTCACATCACGAAGCGAATGAGTTTGTTCGAAAGTTTTTACTACTTGAAGGGCCATCGTTCCCGCAGGACGTGTAGGACACTTCCCTAAACTTGAGCGGTATGAAAGATCAGCATTAAATTGTTCAGTTGGACCTAGTGAAGAAGTGACGATGTTTGTGACAACAAGAACGGCAACAACGCCGAATACGACAAAAAATTTTTTCGATTTTAAAAAAGCCACAATCATCCCTGATATGTTTTTGTTCCCTGGCCCCCACATTATATCTATAATTTATTCAGCTCGACAAGTGACGATGCGAATTGAAATACTGAAGTGAAAAAGTCGGATTTTTAGAATTCTACTTCTGGTGAAAAGTTCACCCCGTATTGAAGTCGCATTTCTTTTTGAAGGATACCAATCATGGTGAGTACATCTTCATAAGTACTATCACCCTTGTTCTCCATGAAGTTGGCGTGCTTCGGACTTACTTGAAGATTTTTGTAGGTTAAGCCCTTGAGGCCAATCATATCGATGAACTGCCCAGCTCTGCAGGTAAGATCACGCTCTTTGTCCTGGTAGTTTTTGAAAATACACCCGCAGGTCCATTCCTTTAATGGTTGAGTACGTGTTCTCATTTCAAGATAATCTTTTATCTTTTTAGATATTGCCGGATCCTGCCCAAAATGAACAAGCTTGGCACCGACAATAACATCTCCTTTATTAACGAAATGATTGTGTCGGTAGGAAAAAGAAGAGGAATCAATTTTAACAGTTTTTTCATCACCTGTTGCAGTAACAAGTGTCACTTCTTTCACGAGGGATCCAATTTCACCCAAGTTGGTTCCCGCATTCATAAAAAGTGCGCCACCTAAACTTGCAGGTATCCCAGTGAAAACTTCCCATCCTTTTAATCCGAATTTATTAGCATGACTTGTAAGTGTGGCCAATGAAACAGAAGCGGGTAGTTCATACAATTCGCGAGGCTCATCCAATAATGTTTTATCGAATTCGAAATCTAATTGGATATAAGGAATTTCAGAACGCTCAGGAAGAAGGACATTTGCACCCCAACCTAAAACTCTATATTCAACTTTATGTGCAGCAAGAAGTTTGATTGTTTTCTTAAGGGCATCAACCGAATGAACTGTTATCAAATCCCCAACTGCATTTAGTCTCATTGTTGAGAATTTTTTCAGGTCTTTGTTCTCTTCAACTGTAACGCCGGGGAAATTGAGCTCAGATTTTAAAAGCATGCTTTAATCCTTGTTAACAGTTTTTTATTCCCTAGAGAGCAGCTTGTCCAGACGAATGACAATAGCTTAATTCAGAATATTTTTTGTCTTTATCCACATTTGAGTAGATCGATTTCATGTAGAAACCATCTTTTTCATCGCAAAAAGAACCTAAATTTTCGGTATAAACTAAGATAAACGGGGATACATCCACATAAAGCAAAACGGCCGGCT
>CBIHOP010000266.1:0-4885 GCA_966211385.1 uncultured Bacteriovorax sp. | reverse complement strand
GGTGGCTGAGCAACGATTTCAATACCGCATTCAGCGTCGTTGATATCGCCCACTACTCTTAGATACGCGCTCCCTCCACCGAAGATGATAGGGAAAACTTTTTGGAAACGAACACTAACTTCATCATAAGCTGCCTGGAAGCGAGCTTTAGATTTTTCATCAATGTGTGCGATGGCCTTTTGTAGATCTTCAAGCGAAGCTTTTAGTTCTGCTTCCTGCACTTTTAAGAAGTCTGCGCGAAGCTTTTGACGATCGTAATCTTCAATCGCTTGCCAGTTGATATCGCCTAGGCGGCCAAATTCAAGTTTGTAGTTTTTAAGTTTATCGCCACACTCTTTAAGGTCTTGGCCATAACGACGAACGAATTCGAATTCCTGAGCTTCAATTTCTTTAAGCCCTTCTTCCGTCTCCATCCAGAACATTGAATTAACATCTTTAAGATCTTGATAATCTTTTTCATCCAGCTCAAGGAATTTTCCAAGAATTGAACGAAGATCGATTTGGTATTTTTCAAAGATGTTTCGAACGTTTTGCTCTTCTTCAACGATGTACTGAGAAAGCTTAACTTCCATTTCAGAAATTTCTCTCTGATTTTTGTTAAGTTTAGAGTTGATATCTTTCACTTCATCTTCTCTGTCTTTCATTGAAAGAAGAAGTTGTCCCAAGCTGTCTTTTAGAAGGTTAAGAACATCTTCTTTATCGCTAAGTGTGAGAGATGTTTCTTTGTTGTTAGCTTCAAGTTGCTCAAGCTCTGAAATGATCTGATCGATTTCAGCATTGTATTGAGTAACAAGCGCTTTGTTCGATTCAAGTCGTTGATTCAAACGTTCAATCTGTCCATTTAAGTCTTCAATCTGAGAATTTAAGCTCTTCAGAGTAGATTCGAATGAGCGAGCTTCTACTTGTTTCTTGAGAAGTTCTTCGCGCTCTTCTTCGTAAGCTGATTTTTGAATTTCAACTTCCTCTTGAAGTTCATCAAAGCGAGAATTTTTATCTTCAAGTGAAGAACTCATCTCATCTTTTTGACGAGAGAGTTTTTCTTCTGCTTCAAGCATGTCTAAACGAGATTTTGAAATTTCGTTTTTACGGTTCTTTAAGATTTCAAGACGTGTGAATCCTGATTCAAAGCTTGCTAGTTTTGATTCAAGCGCTGATTTTTTTCCTGAGAACTGAGCACGCGCTTCAGCGGCCTGATCACGAAGAGTTTCGAATTCTGCACGACGAGTTTCAAGGAATGCTCTTTCACTTGAAGATTTCTCTTCAAGAGCAGCTACCTCAGTTTGAAGGTTGGCCACAATGACTTTTAATTCTTCAATTTGGTTGTTACGAGCAACGAATCCTTGAGCTTCTTCCGAAGAAGCCTGAATTGAAACAAGCTTCGCTCCTCCAACGTTTATTAATTTTCTAGCACCATCAAGTGATGAAATCGCTTTGAAGCGAATGTCAGCTGATAGTGAAGACATTGAGTCTGTTGAAAGAGAATTAACAACAAAGTATCCATCAAAGAATGAAGCCATTTTAGCTTTTAGTCCTTCTTCGATTTCCAGGATGTCGTTCAGAGAAATAAGATCATCACCTAAAGTGATTTTTAATCTTTCGATTGTTTCTACAGATAATTTTTCAGTAGAAGCAAATTTTAAGTAATCAAGATTTTTGCTGTTGTTATCAACCCACTCAAAAAGAGATGCATCAGCATCAGACGTCGCAACTAATGTTTCCATAAAGTCAGCGAGTAAAACCTGTACGGCTTTCGTGTATTTTTCATCACACTTAACAAGCGTTCCAAGAAGTGAAAATCCTTCTGGGTTTTCTTTTAAGAAAGAAGAAATTCCTTCTTTTTTGCCTTCAAGTGAATTGTTGATTTCAATCAATGACTGAAGTTTTGAATCCGTTTGAATAAGTGTCTTTGATTTTGCATTGAACTCAGTTTCAAGTTCTTTTACTTTTACACTTAAAGAATCTATTTCTTCACGTGTCGCTGTTTCTTTCGCTTTTAGTTCGTTAGCTGTTTTCTCTGCAGTAGCAACAGCTTCGCGTTCAGCCACGATTTGTGTGTTAACACCAGAGTATTGAGCTTCAAGCGCTTCAATTTCTTTTGTTAAGTCCTGCAGTTGATTTGAGTATTCTTCGAGGCGAGAAGTGTTACGGAAAAGATCTTGATCGATTTTTTGGAACAATTCTTTTTCAGTATTAATTTCATCGCGAAGATCATTGAAGCTTTGAGTTTTGAATTCAAGCTCTTCTTTTAAATGCTCTACTCTTTCTTCAAGTAATGTGAAGTCGTGATCTTCTTCGCCTTTCTTTTCCCAGGCTTCAAGTTCCGCTTTAAGCGATTCCAATTTCTCAAGACGGCCAGTCATCTCAGCGTTTACGCTTTCAATTTCCTTTTCTCTTGTTTCAATTAGTTTTTCTTTTTCAGATTGAGTTTTGCAAAGGTAAACAAGGCGCTCTTCAGCGGCAGCAAGTTCTTTTGAGATGATGTTGTATTCTTTTTGCAGCTCTTCGATCTTAGCTGTTTCATCATCTTTTCTGTAACGTTCTTCTTCCAATCCGATTTCGATAACGTTTTTGCGAGCAGAAAGATTTTCATTTTCTTCAGTGCGAGCAATAACGATTCCATGTCCTTCTTTGTAATTTTTAAGAAGGTCGAATTCTTTATGTGAGTGAACGATCAGGTCGTATTTTCTCACTTTTTCTTTTAAGTCTTTCGCGCGTTCAGCTTTTTCAGCTTGCTTCTCAAGAGACTTAAGATTTTTTTCAATTTCTTGTTGAAGATCATTTAAGCGAGCAAGGTTTTGTTCTGTTTGCTCGATTTTTTTAAGAGATTCTTTCTTACGAACTTTAAATTTCGTAATACCAGCAACCTCTTCAATCATTACTCTGCGCTCTTCCGGTTTTTGATTAACGAGACGGTGGATTTCACCTTGAGCGATAATTGAATATGATTTCGAACCAGCACCTGTATCCATAAACACTTCTTGAATATCTTTCAAGCGGCTTGGAACATCATTGATTCTGTATTCTGTTTCACCATTACGGTAAAGCTTACGTGTGAGTTGAATTTCACTTGGTGAAGAAACTTGCTGTCCAATGTGAATATGTTTTCCTTCGTCATTTTCAAGAACGAGAGAAACTTCTGCGAATGCAGCTGGTGTGTATTTTGCCGACCCAGAAAAGATTACGTCTTTCATCGAAGAACCACGTAAGTGCTTTGCTGACTGCTCACCCATTACCCAAAAGAGTGCGTCTACAACGTTTGATTTACCGCAACCGTTTGGCCCAACGATACCAGTGATCCCTTCGTCAAAATGAATGACGGTGCGATCTTTAAACGATTTGAATCCTTGCAGGATAAGTCTTTTTAACTTCACGAGCGTAATCCTTTGCTGTGTGTTATTTGTGTGTGAATGTGAGTGATAAATTTGTCATAAACAGCATCTTTAGTACACGACAAAAGTGGTGAGTTAAGAGAATGTAAGAAGGGGTTTTTCAGAGGGAAAACTGAGATATTTTCTAAATGGTCGGAGCGAGAGGATTCGAACCTCCGACCCTCTGCTCCCAAAGCAGATGCGCTACCAAACTGCGCTACGCTCCGACGTTAGAAAATCAAAAAAGACAGTAAGCATATTTAAGTCATAAAAGACGTTCTGGCAAAAGAATTTTACAGATTTCTTGATGCCAGAAATTTTTGAGCAAAATTAGAAGCGACTGCACGATGTGAGTTCTTTTGCTTCCATTCACTTAGCTCAGCTACAGTAAGGCCCTCTTCCGCTTTATCCGTTGGTATAAAAACGGGATCGTAACCAAAGCCACCCTCGCCTCTATAACCATATCCTATTTGGCCACTCATGCGGCCTTCGAAATAAAAAATTTCTTTTTCGTTTAAATAAACGCAGAGGACACAAGTAAAAAACGCCGCTCTGTTAGATTGACCATCCATTTTTTGCAGAAGCAACTCGGCCCGTTGCTTATCAGTTAAACCAGCGCCCCCGAAACGTGCTGAGTGAATACCGAGTTCACCTGGTAACGCTTCTACAGTTAATCCTGAATCATCGGCCAGGACCGGTTTCTTGAATTTTTTGTAGTAAGCTTCAGCTTTTAAAAGTGCGTTGGCAAAATACGATTCACCGTCTTCAACAACCTCTAATTTTTCAGGAGCTGCACTGACGTGAATAAGTTTTGGATCAAAGAGCTCTGCAAACTCTTCTGCTTTATGTGCATTTCCGGAAGCAAGGAGAAGTTCAATCACTTGAGTGCCTCAAGTTGTTTTGAAAATACGACGGCCAGTGAGGATTTTGCACATTCCATAAGGGCCATCATTTGATCTTGAGAGAAAGGTTCACCTTCCGCTGTTCCCTGGATTTCAACAAATTTTCCAGCACTCGTCATAACGATATTCATATCGGTATTGCAGTTTGAATCTTCTTCATAATTAAGATCGGCAATCGCTTTTCCTGCTTTATTTAAACCAACACTGATCGCCGCCAGTTGTTCAGTCAAAGGATTAACTGTTAATAAATTTTCACTCATTAATTTTTTTACTGCCAGAGAAAGTGCGACATAGGCTCCTGAGATAGATGTTGTGCGAGTTCCACCATCAGCAACAATAACGTCGCAATCGATTTGCACTGTTCTTTCACCGAGCTTTTTAAGATCGATAATTGAACGCAATGATCTTCCGATCAATCGTTGAATTTCTTGGGTGCGCCCGCTTGCTCCGTTGCGTTCACGTTTATTGCGTGAATGAGTCGCAGAAGGCAGCATTGAATATTCAGCCGTCAACCATCCTTCACCTTTTCCTTTCAAAAAAGGCGGAACACTTTCTTCAACTGTCACGGTTACATAAACTTTAGTGTTTCCACATTCCGCAATGACAGATCCTTTT
>CBIHOP010000265.1:0-4903 GCA_966211385.1 uncultured Bacteriovorax sp. | reverse complement strand
GGAACCGAACGAAATACTCAAAAAATCCTCCTGATTTTGAGAGACGTTTAAAGAATAACATATTTGGTAGGACCAAATTAGTAGGAGGCATCTTTTGCTACAGCAACAAGACTGACGTGTGCGCTTTAGTATTAATTCCTTGTGATAAGTGATCTCGTAGACTTAAAATAAAAAGACCGGGATGGGGCCCGGTCTTAAATTCTAGGAAGAAATGTTAAGAAGTCCGGTATGGGATGAACTTCTTACTTATTCTATCGGTTATTATGGACAATACTTTAGTAAACAGTTCAAACATCTTTAAATTAAAGTGGAAATTCTTTACGTTTCGTATAGTTAGCTACTTTTCTTTTCTCCTTATTCCTGTTTACGTGCAAAAGGGAGCCAACGTTTCCCCTCTAGGTCTCGCCTTTCTCATGACTCTTTATATTCTTTTTACTGTAAGTCAGTGGTTTTTACTCGGAAAAGAGATTGATCACAGATTTAAAATTTATTTCCGAGTGAACTCGTCTATTGATCGAGTTGTCTATCGCTTGTTGTTGGGAATGTTTTTTTTCATTCTGCTTTTTAATCTTATTAATCTTTTTGATTCGAAATGGATCTATAACAGTTTTTGGATAATCTGGGTTGTGCTTGGACTTTTTTATTCGTGGCCCACGCGTGGAAAAATTATTCAAGAATCTGTCTCATCCAATTTTGGTGAATTCAAATTCCTCGATCGATTCGAAAAGACTTTGGTTGCACTGATTTTAATTTTGTTCGTATTCACAATTCCAGAACTACCACCACAAGTTAATGTGGATATGTTGAAATTATATTTCGACCCACTCGAAAAGATTGGCAATCCTTTATGGAACTTTCTGGTCGTCAATTATTATCCGTTTAAAAGCTATCCTGGCCTTTTTAGACTTGCCTGGAGTCTTCACTTCTACATAGTGGGAATGGGTATTTTCCTGCTCGTGTTTTATGCTTTCCTGCGCTTTTTTGTTTCGCGCAGATTATCTATCCTTGGCGTATTCGCCATCATTTCTTCATGGTCGTTTAGTAAAACGCTTACCCACAATGTCGAATTTTCCCTTATTACGACTTACTCATTAATTTGGATTTGGACACTCTTATGGGTGACTAAGAGTTCTACATATAGGGCAGGACTCTTTTTAGGATTAGTAAGTTATTGGGGTGCACTTCTTAATCAAAGTTACGCCGTTCTGGTTTTCTTTCAAATCGGATTGCTGCATTTTTATTTTTTAAGAGATAGAACGTCTTGGTTCAAACAACAACTTTTAAGATACGCACTCTTTGGAGTTGTTCTTACCTTAATCCATTTCTTCTCCCATCTCGACATGCTTGAAAAATTTCATATGGTCGATTTTTCTTTTCTTAAATTTGCTATGAAAGAAATCGATCGCAAAGGATTCTTCATCCTGTCGATTGCAGGATTGGTAGCCATTCTTACGAAGCTTTATGTAAAGCGATTGAACTTCATGAAAGATTTTCAGATCGAAAAGCAAAGCACGAATATTTTTCTCGTGTCTGTGGCGCTCTTTGTGGCCATCTCTCTCATTTGGGATAATTCACTAGTTAGTGGATTTGGCACAATGTGGATTCTCGCCTTTCTAAGCGTAATTCCGTTAGAGCTATTGTTTCAATCGCTTAGTCGCGTGCGCTCTCGTCGCAACATGATTTACCTTATTTACATCCTCATTTGCCTCTTAGATTCGCACTTCGAAGGCCGTGTGAAATTATTTATAAAAATATTTAGCAATTAAAATTTTCAAACATGTTACAATTTAGTGAGTAGGCGATGACAATGAAGTCAGCGTTGACACTGGAGTATTGATGTTTAGATCAGGATTGACTAAAGGGATTTATGACAGCTTCTTACGTTCGTACCATCTCAACAAATCTCAGCTCGATTCAGTGCCCTTTCTCATGGTTGATCCTACTAGCGGGAGCATGAAGCTTTTAACAAGCCTCATGAGCTCCAATGAAAACGGAGCCGAAGTGTTTGCTCTTTCGATTGCAAACGGCGGTGACGTTGAAGTTCTCTCAACAGAGAACCACTAAATGAACGACTAAAACTCTCAGTAGTTTTAGAGTTTAAAATTGACGAAAATTTCACAAAGCGCATTCGCGTTTGGTAAGTCTCGCTCACTAAAATTTCGTTCTTACACACTCTAACAACGAATAATACCCGACTGACAATTTTTTGACTTTTTGTGAATAACTGTTGGCCTTGACGTGGAAAACTTTTGGCCCAAGACATTGTCAACGAGAAAAATGTGGAAATCTCCGCTAACTATCGAAAACTAGTGCTTAAAAAAGCGCTTTCGAAAGTGTTAGGATAAGTAAGTTGAAGGTTGAAATGTGGATAACTTTCCACATTTTGTTGATAAAATAATCAAGTCAACTAAATTAAGTAAAAAAAAGTAAGAAATTGTAGTTTTGCGAGGCGGTAATTAATGAAAAAAGCGCAATCTGAAGTTGTTCTTGAGTTGACAAAAAAACTCAGGGAATTAATCGGCCCTCAGGCTACATCTTCGCTGCAAATTAATACCAAAGCCGACAAAAGTTTCGTTACGGAAATTGATTTATTCGTGTCTCAGCTACTCAAAGAAAAATTAGCTCAGGAAGAAAAGTATAAAAGTTATCACTTTTACAGCGAGGAAGACTTTGATGTCTTGAAGTTTCCGGCTGCAATTTTGGATCCTATTGATGGCACTCGTGAACTAGTATTACAAAGAGCAGAGTGCGCAGTCTCACTCGCCCTTATGAAGTCAGCATCCATTTATGATCCGGAAAACTACGGTTGGATTTATAATCCCTTCAGTGGATTCAATTTGGATTCTTCAATGGATTTCATAAATGTTACGAATAAGTCTTCAAAAAAAATTCTAGGTTTAGTTTCACGATCTGAGTTTGAAAAAGGTTACTTTGATTCTTACTTAAACGACGTTCATAAAATCGATCTGAGTCCTCGCGGCTCAATTGCTTTTAAGTTAGGTTTATTGGCGGCCAGTGGATGTGATTTTGTTCTCAGTCTTAGTCCAAAGAATATCTGGGATATCGCCGGTGGTACGATTCTTTGTGCTCAACGTGGAATTCATCTCTATCAAAATGGTGTTAAATTAGAATCGCTTGATCAAGTTCGACTTGATGGAATTTTAATCTGGGCCCCTGATTCGCTCGCAGAAGAAGTGTGTGAACGATTTCAAAAATGAAATAATAATACTCCTTTCATAATCTACAAGCGACTTTAACTTCCAATGGTCTTAACAATGGTTTTCAATTTGAACCAAAGACCATGGAGTTTTTTATGAAAAAATTTATCAATCTAACCTCTCCCATACTCATTCGTGGCGAGACAGGAACCGGTAAATCATTTCTTGCTCACGAAATATTTTCAAAAGCTCATGTGCATAAAGATGCTTTTTTAACAGTTCATCTTGCAAGTTTGAAAGAAGATCTTTTAGAAAGTGAACTCTTTGGTCACAAGCGAGGAGCATTCACCGGAGCTTTAGAAAATAAGAGTGGATATTTAAAAGATGTGGGGAGAGGAACTCTGTTTTTAGATGAAATTGGAGAGCTTTCATTAGATGCTCAAAAAAAACTTCTCTATTTATTAGAAGAAAAAAAATTCACACCGGTTGGTTCCACACATCCTATTGCATTCGAAGGCCGAATTATCATGGCCACGAATAAAAACTTAGAACAGATGGTGAAAGAAAAGACATTTCGCGAAGATCTTTATTTTCGTATGTCGGTTTTTCAAATTGAATTAAAACCTCTTCACCTGGATCTCGAAAAATTAAATAGCCTCATAGAACATTTGTTTACTAAGTTAAAAACTGAACATCGAAAGTTCTCGGCGGAGCTAACACCGGAACTAAAAAAATTTTTACTCAATCATCAGTGGGCGGGAAATGTCAGGGAACTAAAAAATAGCCTGGAATACGCACTTGTAATGGCCGAAACAAACTATATTAGGCCATCAGATCTACCTTTGCTTCAAACTTATTCTAAACGCGCTGAAAACAACTCTGGAGATGACTTTTTTAAGATGTTTGATGACGACTTCAACGCCAGCTTGGAGAAGTTTGAGCAGCTTTATCTGGGAAAAATCCTCGATAAATATCAGGGAAAAGTAAATCTTACGGCCAGGAAACTAGGGATCAGCAAAACAACCTTAATCGCAAAGGCAAAAAAATATGGAATCAATACTTTGCGGTTGCGGGCGAATGCCTCGGAAGTGAATGATTTAGCAGCGTAATATTTACAAGCATTCATTGACAATTGAGTGCCCAAGGTAGAAAAAGCCTCGAGTCCAAACTTAGATTAGGGGTAGCGATGAAAAAGGCTTTTATAGCTCTTAGTGGTATGTTGATGTCATTTCAAATTATGGCGGCAGGTTCTGTCATGATTAATGGCAAAGAAATCAAATCTCGTGATCATCTGCATACTGTCCTAGCTAAAGAATTAAGCTTTCCAAGCTACTACGGAAAAAATTTAGATTCACTTTATGATGTTTTGAGCACTGATTTTAAAGGCCAGACGGTGATCAAAATTAAATTCATTCAAATTTTAAAAAGCAAATTAGGCGCAGATTATATTGAAGCTCTTATTCAAGTCATCATGGACGCTTCTGAAGACAATCCACGCATCGTTTTATTGCTCGAGTAATTTATGACCTTCAAGGTTAAAGACCATTATTTTCAAAAAGCGAAAAAAGAAAACTATCTTGCGCGCAGTATTTATAAGCTCGAAGAAATCGATCAACGCTTTCGCATTTTAGAAAAGGGCGATCAAGTAATCGACCTTGGATACCATCCTGGATCTTGGATTCAGTACACTTCAGAAAAGATCGGTCCTGCTGGAGTGGTAATTGGTGCCGACATCAAAGAGATCA
>CBIHOP010000264.1:0-4946 GCA_966211385.1 uncultured Bacteriovorax sp. | reverse complement strand
TTTTTACGAACAACTTTTTTCTTTGTATCACCAGAAGCTGCAATTTTCTCTTCTTCTTCTTTTTTTACTTCTGAGAGATATCTTTCAACATCACTATCAGATAATTCTGTCATGTGATTTCGAACAGCGAAACCTTTCGCTTTCAACGCTTCGACGAGGTCGAGTGGCGCCATCTCTAAATCTTTTGCCAGTTCAAATATTTTTTTAGGCATTCGTAACTCCGATTTATTTCATACTTACTTCAATTTAAAGGCCGCAAGTTCTTCTCTTAAACTTCTTTCAGCATCAGAGAACTTGTCTTTTTCACCACCAGCAGTCTTATCTTCTTTATGCTTATCTAATAAACCTTTGTAAGCAGGAACGGCTGAAGCTGATACCAATTCATCTTCATCGTCATCAAGACTGATTGTGCCTTTTTCAATAGCTTCGTGCGTGTCTTTTAAAATCTGAGCTGCGTCTGTTTCATTACCGTGGAGCATTCCCGCTAATGTAGCAGCATCCATTGCAGCAAGGTCACCAATCGACATAATGCCTGATTGAACCATCATCTGTGCGCGAGCATCAGAAACTGAAACAATCTGCATAAGACTTTCAACGGCCTTTTTGATTTTTTCTTGAAGCTTAGTTTTAGAAATAATGTTGATTTTGTATCCTGTTAACATCGCTGCAAGACGAACGTTTTGTCCGCGACGACCGATAGCAAGTGACAATTGATCTTCTTCTACAACAACGTCCATAGAGTGGTTGCTGTGATCAACTTGAATGTTAGCGATTTCTGAAGGTGCAAGTGCCGCGCGAGCGAAAACTTCAACGTCAGAGTTCCAACGAACGATATCGATTTTTTCACCTTGAAGTTCGTTAACAACATTTTGAACGCGAGATCCTTTCATACCAACACAAGCACCAACTGGATCGATTTCGCGATCTGCAGTAAACACGGCGATTTTCGCGCGTTGACCTGGCTCACGTGCTGCTGATTTAATTTCGATGTTTCCATCTAGGATTTCTGGAACTTCTTGTTCAAATAGTTTTACTAGGTACATTGGAGATGTACGTGAAAGACGGATTTCCGGTCCACGGTTTGTCATGACTACTTCTGATAAGTAAGCCTGGATTCTGTCACCAGTTTTGAAGTTTTCACCTGGGATAATTTCTTTACGTGAAAGAACTGCATCTGATTTTCCAAGGTCAACGATAACGTTTCCACGCTCGTATCTTCTTGCGATACCAGTTACAAGTTCTCCTTCTCTGTGTTTGAAATCAGAGAAGAGGATTTCTCTTTCAGCATCACGCACTTTTTGGAAAATGATCTGACGAGCTGTCTGAACATCAACACGTGTGAAATTAGGGTTTTCAATTCTGATCCCTAACTGGTCACCAATTTCAACTTCGCTATCAAGATTTCTAGCTTCATTAAGTGTAATTTCGATGATTGGATCTTTAACTGATTCTACAACGTTTTTGTATTGGTAGATTTCAATTTCGTCTTCTGCATCGTTGTAACGAGTTTCATACTCGCCTTGGATTCCGTATTTTTTTCTAGCTGTTACTAAGAAAGCTTGTTCAATCGCACGTACTACGACTCTCTTGTCGATTCCACGATCCTTCCCTAGTGTTTCAATCATTCGTCCTAATTCTGAAAAATTCATCTGAACCTTCCTCTTTATGTTAATTAAAAAATAATCTTATTCTTTATGGTTAATATCAGTTTCTAAATTTGCTTTTTTTATCTGTTCAAAAGGAATTTCCACGCGCGATCCCTTAGCATCCACAGTGATTCCTTGATCCGTCGCTTCAAGAAGCTTCACTTTAATTTTTAAATTATTGCGAAGAGCTTTTGGAAAATCCGGATATTTTTCTTCATCGATCTTTTTCACAAGATGCAGTTGAACTTCCTGACCTACAACATCTTTAAAATGTGAGAGCTGAGAAAGTCCGCGGTAGAGACCTGGAGAAGAAACTTCGAGTGTGAAGTTTTCCGGGATCCAGTTTTCCGTTTCCATGTACGGATTAAATCCGCGATCAACTTTTACACAATCATCAAGAACGGCCGTCTTTGTTTCTGGATTCATGATGTAGACAACTAAGTTGCCCGATGGTCCATGCCATTCCATCTCGTAAAGTTCGAGATTATTTTCTGCTAGAATTTTTTGAGTCAGTTCATAAAACTTAAGTTCCATTCCCTGACGTGGGCCTTTGAGCACCATTTTTTAACCCATAATAAAAAAAAAGGGCGGAATTTAAAAATCCACCCTTACTATTTAGTACTTTAAATACTCGTTTTCGGAGGTAATGTTTTTGATAAAAGACATTTTCAAGAACTCTTGAAAACACCTCAAATAAAAATCATTACGAGGTCACTATAACAAAAATTCTATCAAATGCAAACATTTGCATCTAATCGCGCAACATAATGACCGCTGAAGACCCATTACTATAGAAGTTTTTCTTCACATGAATTTTTTGAAAGCCGCATTTCTCATAGAGATTGATGGCCGCTGTGTTTCCCTCTTCGACTTCCAAATAAAAATGACGGATATCTCGATGCGACAGAAGCCGTAAACTTTCCTGAAGAAGTTTTTCTCCGAGTTTTTGACCTCTTCTCTCTGGATGCACAATGATTTTTAACAAATGAGCAAAGGAATCTGCGCTTGAAATATTAAAAAGAACAAAGCCCCCTTCACCAACTAATAAAAAGCGCTCTTGCTCTGATTCAAAGAGCTCCTTCCAATCTTTTTCAGTCCATGGTTGGGGAAAAAAAGCGAGATCGAGATCACGACAAAATGAAAAGGCCGATGAGTTTGATTCATCGGCCTTTGTTAAGATTTCAAAATGAGTGTTCACAATTTATTAAACAGGCGAACTTAAATCAACGTTACCAATTGAACGTTCTGAGTTCGTTTTTACTTCCATATGGAAGCGAATTTTTGCCAGTGGATTGAAAGTATAACCATCTTTTCCACGAATGATGTATTTGCGTTTAGCATCTGCATCTTCCGGCTCAATCAACTTTCTCAGACGAGAAACTGAAGTATAGATTAGTTTATCGTGGATAAGTGGATTGTATTCATCTTTCCAGATCATCTTCGCCAGTTGTTCTTTGTCGAAGTAAGTTCCAGGATTTTTTGAAAGAAGGAAGAGAATTTCAAGCAGAACGAATCTGTGTTTAAAATCGATTGTTCCCAAAGTACGCTCAACAATTTTACGGTTCGTGCGATCTAAATAAAGATCAACTGTCGAATCGTTTACATCTTCAATTTCTGCTTCAATTAAGTGATTGAGACGTTTGAAAACTGTCGTATCGATTGATTCCTGAGCAAGATGGAACATATTAAGAGCAGCATCGAAGTTGCCCGATTTTTTAAGTGCGTTTGCTTTTCCAAAAAGGATGTAACCGTAAAGGTTCCAGCATTTTTTGCTTTGTAGATATTCGTTGGCAAGCTTGTAGTAATTAAGCGCTTTTTCATTTTCATTAAGTTCAACGAAAATTTTTGCGTAGTACGTATACATTGCACCTGAAAGGTAGAATTTTTTGATGATTTTAAGAAGATCATTTAACTGATCTAAGTAACGAAGTGAAAGCTCTGTATCTTTTCTGTAGAACGCATTTGTCGCTAGAGAAAGAAGACATTTTGAAAGAAGCTCCGGCTCGTTTTCTTCTGTTGATTTTTTGTAAGCTAGTTCGAAGTTGGCCTTGGCCTCTTCGAAGTTACCACTATAGTTTTTTACAACACCTAAGTTGTAGAAAAATTCTGAATTTAACGTTGGAAGTGCACGGCTTAAAACATCCATCAGCTTTTCACTTTCGCCGATGTATTTTTGCGCTTTTGAATCTTCTAATTTTTCTGACGCTATACGAATAAGAAATCCGTATGTTTTCAAGATGGAAAAACCGTCTCTAATAGGATCCGCAAATGTAAGAGCTTTAACAAAAGCTTCCTCTGCGCGATCGAGATCAGCTTTGTCATAATAGACTTTTCCAAGCTGATAATAAGAACGAGCGACCTGCGTTTTTGTGACTAAATTATCAAGCTTAATATCGTCATGCAAAAGGCCCAGAGAAGGCGTGATTTCATTGACGTTAGATCCAGTGTCGATCCCTAAATCTTGAGTTGTCACCATAGCTGTCTCCAAAATATTTATTCACTTTTTGGCCATCAATTCTGACCAAGAAAGTCTCGAGTTGTGAGGTCATACCACGACCAGAATTGAGCGTCAAAAGGCCATTGTAAGATTTTTTCAAAAGTAAGATTCAACTCGTTGATTTATAAGGGTACGACTGCTATTCTACCAGTGTAAAAAAGTAAAAAACTTCCCTTTTTCGGAGACTTAAATGGCCAAATACGACTTGGACACTATCCGCCACTCTCTGGCGCACTTAATGGCGCACGCGGTTAGCCGCCTCTATAAAGATCAAAATCCTCAATTCGGTATCGGCCCGGTCATCGAAAACGGATTTTATTACGACATCGATATGAATGCTAAAATCCTGGACGAAGATCTTCCAAAGATCGAGGCCAAGATGATG
Source organism: uncultured Bacteriovorax sp. (assembly GCA_966211385.1). Lineage (GTDB taxonomy): Bacteria > Bdellovibrionota > Bacteriovoracia > Bacteriovoracales > Bacteriovoracaceae > Bacteriovorax. The sequence continues at coordinate 418 of CBIHOP010000264.1, read as the reverse complement.
GAAATCATCGATGAAAAACTTCCGATCAGCAGACGCGTTTTCACTCGCGATGAATCAGTAGAATTCTGGAAACAAAAACACCAACCTCTGAAAGTTGAAGTTGTTTCAGGCATTCCTGCTAACGAAGAAATTTCTTGTTATGAACAAGGTGAATTCATCGATCTTTGCCGTGGACCACACGTTGAAAACACAGGCCATCTACCGAAGTTTTTCAAACTTCAAAGTGTTGCCGGAGCTTACTGGAAAGGTGACTCAAAAAATAAAATGCTTCAACGTATTTACGCTGTGGCCTTCACTACAAAAAAACAACTTGAAGATCATTTAACTTTCTTGGAAGAAGCAAAAAAACGCGATCACCGTAAACTCGGAAAAGAAATGGAACTCTTCCACTTCGATCAAATCGCCCCGGCTGCCCCAT
>CBIHOP010000263.1:0-4958 GCA_966211385.1 uncultured Bacteriovorax sp. | reverse complement strand
CTTGAAACAAGATTCCACCAAATGAAGCGCTCTTCTGGAAAACGTTCTCCACCAACAATCACAAAAAGAGCGTCAGCAGAAAAACTTACTTCCATTGCACTGTCATCTTTGAAGACAACCATTTGAGCAGATTGAAAAGTTTCTTTTCCTACATTCACGCATCCTTCAACAACATAAAGAGCGTGTTCATGTCCTTTGCGCTCGAAAGAAAAATCACCAACGTCCTTGGCGCGAAAAACGATGAATGTCATCGGACTGTAGGCATGCAACTTCGATTTCATTCCGAGAGCTTCACCTGCAACCAAATGTGCAGAGTACGTTGGATGTTCGATGAAAGGGATATCCTCTTTTTTGTAATGATGAAAACTTGGATCTACATCTTCTTTCTCTTTGGGAAGGGCCACCCAAAATTGCAATCCATGAATCGTGCGATCATGAGTTCTTGCTTCTGAAGTTTCGCGCTCTGAATGAGAAATTCCTTTTCCGGCCGTCATCCAATTCACTTCACCAGGAACGATCAGCTGTTCATAACCAAGGGAATCGCGATGAAAAATTTCTCCTTCAAAAAGATATGTGAGTGTGGATAAACCGATATGTGGGTGCGGTCGCACATCCATATGATCTTTTGGCGGATGCATGTACGCTGGCCCCATATGATCGAGAAAGATGAATGGACCTACCATGCGGCGTTTGGCCCATGGGAGAATCCTGCGAACAGGAACACCAATATCTTTTTCTCTGGGATTAATGACAAGGTCGATTTGATTTTTCATGAGCATAGTCTAACTTGTTTTGTCTGAACGAGAAAGGGTTGATGCTGAAAACCATGCTCCCCAGGACTTTTCACTTACACCCCATCATTGATGCCTGCTCTGTCCCGTTTGTCTGTAATTCAATTTGGAGTTATTCTAATTAAAATCTATTAAAAAGGAGTTTTCAATGAAACTGGTACTGGTAATTTCTTTCTTGTACTTCAGTGTTTCTGTCTTTGCAAAATCTGAACAAGCTGATAGCGAAAAAATTAATATTGAAAAGACGAGAAGAACACTTGAAGAAAGTTCAAGCAAAGTCAGTCATTGTTATTCAAGACAGGCAGAAATCTTAGGAACAGATACTGTTCCAACGGAAGCTACAATTCTTGTAAAATTAACTATTGAACAATCAGGTCTTGTCAAAACCGTTGAAACCAGCTCCAAAGAAGTCAGCGCACCGCTCGTTCATGAGTGTATTAGGAACGAAATAAAAAAATTAAAGTTCCCTGCACATAATTTAGAAGGGACTCTTACAGTTACCCAACCTTTACGTATCCAGCTAAAAAAAATTCAATAAGATTTCGGCCTGTCTTTTGAATAACCTTTCACGATGATTGCTAAAATCAAAAAAAGGCCGCGTCTATTCATCATGATCATTGGAATGATTGCTTCACTCCTTTTCTTTGAAGAAGTTGTTGACGATGTTTTCCACGATCCGAAGGTGGGTGATCATGAGGCAAGTGTCTTCGATAAGAAAATTGCGGATCGCGTGCTGTTAATGCAGACGCAAACACTCAACCAGGTGATGACTGATTTAACGGCACTTGGTTCGGTAAGTGTAATTGGAACACTCTTTATTATACTTGCATCCGTCATGATGGTTTATCGTGATTATCGAGGACTCGTTTATCTTAGTGTCGTTCTCGCTGGTGCGGGTGCTATTCCTTTCTGGCTGAAGAATGTTTTTAATCGGGAACGCCCCATTGTCGAGAATCATCTCGTTCGTGTATCGGATCTCTCTTTTCCTTCTGGCCATACTTTTGCGGCAACAGCACTCTATATTGCACTAGCGTATTACACCGCAAAGTTTGCTCGCACATGGGGACACGAAATTTTCTTTTATTTTTTAGGCCTACTTGTCATCATCACTGTAGGCGTTTCACGAATATATTTAGGAGTTCATTTTTCAACAGATGTGATAGGCGGACTCACAAGTGGCGCGGCCTGGGGATTGTTCGTTTCGATACTCTTTGAATTGCAAAAAATAATTAAGCGAGGATTAACATGAAAACTTTTTCAACATGTTTATGGTTTGATAGTGAAGGACTTCCCGCTGCTGAGTTTTATACTAAACTCTTTCGTGACTCCAGTATTGAAATTGTAAATCCATTCCCGGAAACAGGACATGATATTCATGGTGGAACTGCCGGCAAAGTCATGGTCGTTTATTACAAATTAATGGGCCAGGAATTCTTAAATCTCAATGGCGGACCAACATTTACTCATTCCCAATCGTATTCAAATTTTGTTTCACTTAAAAACGAATCTGAGCTTGATAAAATATGGAATGCGCTTCAACCGCAAGGGGAAGTGAGAATGCAATTGCAGGCCTATGATTGGTCACCTAAATATGGTTGGGTGAAAGATCGTTTTGGAATTGAATGGCAGCTAATGTTAGATCCAGAAGGCAATGAAGGAATATTTCCCGCCATGCTTTTTACCGATAAAATGTATGGACAAGGAGAAACGGCCATCAATTATTACACCGGGCTTTTCCCCAATTCATCAATCGAAAATATGTTTCACAATCCTCAGGATAATACTGTGATGTATGCTTCCTTCAAGCTCTTTGGAAAAACGTTTGTCTTGATGGAAGGTCCGGGCGAACATAATTCGAAATTTAGTGAAGCCTTCTCGATCACTGTTCCCTGTAAAGATCAGGCCGAAATTGATCACTACTGGAACGAGATGACAAAAAATGGTGGTGAGGAGTCTCAATGTGGATGGTTAAAAGATAAGTTTGGACTCTCATGGCAGATCGTTCCTGAAGGAATCGAAAAATTAATGTCAGGTAAAAGTAAAGAAGCAGCGATGGGTGCCATGCTTAAAATGAAAAAATTTGACATCTCTACTTTAGAAAAAGCAGCGCAGGCATAAATCTTGAATTCCTTTTCATAGGAGGAACCTATGAAAAAACTATTTTTGATTGGTTTAATATTGGTGGGATGTTCGCAAAATTCAACGGAACGTCCAGCGAACACTAGAAATCCTGCTTCATCTGATACGATAGAACTTGAACAAGGACGAGCTCCTCTAGAAAAGTGTCAGACAAGCCCACACAGTAAAACGTGTTAGTAAATTTCACCCGACGGTAAAACCGTCATTGGCTGTCCAAATGTGATGGAGTGAATTTCTTTGAAACTAGCTTTTTTGAGCTGACCTTCAATGCATTTTTTCAGGGGCTCAGGCAGTTTGTTATTATTGTCATCAACGTCGATAAATGTGGCCTTACCTTTTTTATCACTGCTGATGATTGTGCAAATTTGGTAAGGAGACTTAATTTCCGGATTGATAGTATCCACACACTTCTTAACTGCATTATAAACAATAGGTGCAGATGATTTTTTAATCATCGCAATCTGAACCGGTTTATCTGGTGTTTTTTTATCTTTGTTCAGAAAATCTAATCCGCGCTTAGTGCAATTTACTTGTGGATCAAAGACTGGTCCTTTCGGTTCATTAATAATTTCTGTTATTGGATTTTGAGTTCCACATGAAACAACAGTCATTAAAGTTATAAATAATAAAAATTTTATAATCTCATCCCCTGCTTAGTTTGATCTTGTTTTCTAAAATCACGTGGTGAAAGCCCCGCGATTTTTTTAAATGATTTTGAAAACGAGAAGCCATCAGTATAACCCCCATTTGTAGCGACGACATCAATATTGTCTGAAGTTGTTGAGAGATGATTCATGGCTTTTTGTATTCTCAAAACGGCCAGATAATGAAGAGGCGTATCTCCAAGTGACATCTTAAATTTTTTAGCAAGTCCCGCGCGGGACAGACCTGATTCACGGGCCAGTTCTTCAAGCGTCCAATCGCGGGCAGGATTAGCATGCATAAGCTCTAATGATTTGCGAACACCTAGATCATTAAGCGCATAGGCCCAGTTGGAAAGTGTGGAATCCATCGTCATGATGATTTTTCTAAAAGTATATGAAAATAAAATATCCAATAAAGAATGTGTAATGCTCTCCGATCCTATTTTCGGATTACGAACTTCGCTTCCTAGCAAATGAATGACAGATTGATATTGATGAACTTCTTCAGCTTCATCCGTTTTAACGATAAACCATTCCGGTATATTTGAAAGCATCGGATGAACAGGATCATTCCAGAGTTGATAAACACCACTCACCAGGGTGACACCGGTTGAAGTTTTAAGTTCGTGCGAGCGAGCACGTGCCATGAAAGCAAGATCGCCTTTCTGCAGTTTCAAAATTTCTTTTGATCCTTTAGTGGTAATAGTGGCTTCACCTGAAAGAATGAGATGCAGTCCCATGCTCTTATCGCATGGAAAATGGTGACTCTCACCTTTTGCAAAAGTTGTGTGATTAAGAAGGCGGCTTTTTAAACCGGCCTGCTGGAGGACGTCGGCTAATATATCCATATGAGTATATTAACTTAGACTTTAGGACATGTAAAGTGGACTTATATGCATTCAAAGTATCATTCAGTGGGTTTAAACTGGCATTAACAGGAGAAACCAAAATGAGTAAAATATTAGTAATTGGCGCAAATGGTACAGTCGGAACAGAACTTGTAAAACTTTTAAACAATAGCGGTGAACAAGTATTGGCCGCAACTTCAAAAAAAGAAGCAGGGCCGGGCCAAGTTCATTTCAACTTACAAACAAAAGAGGGTCTGGAAAACGCCTTTAGAGATGTGAGCAAGCTTTATTTAATGTCGCCTCCAGGATTCACTAATCAAGATGAACTTCTCATTCCACTTATTGAGGAAGCAAAAAAAAGAGGTCTCAAAAAAATTGTGCTCATGACAGCAATGGGAGCAAATGCGGATGAAAACTCACCATTCAGAAAGACAGAGATTGCTTTAGAGAAATCAGGACTTACTTATAATATCATTCGTCCGAATTGGTTCATGCAAAACTTTAATACATTTTGGATTCAAGGAATTAATTCTCAA
>CBIHOP010000262.1:0-4965 GCA_966211385.1 uncultured Bacteriovorax sp. | reverse complement strand
GAAAGTTTTCAACATTAATTTCTGCTTCTGATGAATCAACAGACGTTACGCCAATTGTGTTTGAAGATATCGCTCTTGAAAAGTTTAATGGAACAAATCCTATCGTTGACTTGAAGAAAGCAAGTCTAACTTACATCATCTATACAAGCGGTTCGACTGGTCATCCTAAAGGGATCGCCATGGGAACAAAGGCCCTGTACAATCTCATCGACTGGCAGAAAAACCAGGGACAGTTAGGTGAGAATTGCATTACGTTGCAATTTACTCCTGTCAGTTTTGATGTTCACTTTCAGGAAATTTTTTCTACGCTAACTTCAGGGGGAAAGCTTGTTTTAATTTCGGATCAGCAACGACTTGATACGCTGGCACTCTTGAAAATTATTGCCGAGAAAAAAATAAACAAACTTTTTCTTCCCTATGTGGCCTTAAATCATTTATGTGACATCGGTACACAGTATGGGCAATTTCCTCAATCGCTAAAAGAAATTACAACTGCAGGTGAGCAGTTAAAAATTACCCGTTCAATTCGTTTGTTTTTTGAGCATCTCGACGATGCTACTCTTTATAATCACTATGGGCCAAGTGAAACACATGTAGTGACATCTTTTTCACTGACCGGAAATCCTCACGCATGGCCAAATTTACCAAGCATTGGATCTCCAATACAAAATACTGAATTGTTAGTTCTCGATGAAAACCTAAATGCATTAGCCGCAGGAAATGAAGGTGAAATCTATATTCGTGGTGTGTGTTTGGCTGAAGGTTATCTGCATAGTGAAAAATTAACCAATGAGCGATTTATCCAGCATGAAAAATGGGGACGAATCTATCGCACAGGTGACTTGGGTTATGCCAATGGAGACAAAAACTATATCTACATGGGGAGAAGAGACTCGCAGGTCAAGATGCGCGGTTACCGCATTGAACTTGGAGAAATAGAACTCGCCATCGAGCGTTCGCCTTATGGTGGACCATGCGTGGTAAATGTTATTGATGACGGACAGGAAAATTATCTTTGTGCTTATATTACAGGAACACCTACATATGATAATTCGCGATTAAGAGAATCATTGCGATCAGAACTACCCGAGTACATGGTTCCAAGTTATTTCATAAAAATAAACCACATTCCTCTTACGCCTTCAGGAAAAGTGGATTACAAAAATTTACCTTCCGTAAATAATTCTCGCCCTGAGCTTGGACATGAGTTTGAGGCAGCATCTACGCCATCGCAATTGATGATTGAAAGTTGCTGGAAAAAATATTTAAAGGTCTCACCTTTAGGTATCGATGACAGTTTTTTTGATCTCGGTGGGAATTCGCTAATGGCCATTAGAATACTTGCAGAAATAAACCAGCAAGTAAGAAAGAAAATTAGTGTTGTTAATTTTTTCCAGTATCCAACAATTCGTTTATTGGGAAAATTCATTGATGAACGAAATGACTTAGTCACTCAAACGATCGAGCCTCGAAAAAAAGTCGCGGTTGATCAGGATATTGCTATCATCGCGATGAATGGTAAATTTCCCGGGGCCAACAACCTTGAAGAATTTTGGGATATGCTTTTAAAGCAAAATAATCCTTTGGAAGAATTTTCACTTGAAGCCGTCCATTCCCAGGTCAAAAAAGAAACGGCAGCTGATAACCACTATGTTCGCGTACAAGGATTATATCCTGGTCAGCAATTTTTTGATTATCATTTTTTTGGAATTACTCCGCGTGAAGCAGAACTCATGGATCCCCAGCAGAGAAAATTTCTTGAGCTTTGTCACCATTCACTGGAGCTAGCTGGTTATAGACCAGAAAGTTTCAAAGGGGCGATAGGTGTTTATGCGGGAATGGGAAATTCTAAATACAACAGACTTGTTGAATTGTACCCTGAAAAAGCAATGCAGCTTGGTGACTTCAATGTCATGTTAGGCCTGGAAAAAGATTACATCGCTACACGAGCTGCTTTCAAACTAAATTTAAAAGGTCCCGCTCTTAGCATTCATACCGGCTGTTCTACTTCCCTCGTGGCGATCATTGAAGCAGTCAAAAGTTTAAGACTCTACCAATGTGATATGGCCCTCGCAGGAGGAATTTCTATTTCCGGAACACCAAACTCAGGCCATCTTTTTCAGAGTGGTGGAATTTTTTCTGAGGATGGTTTGTGCCGTCCTTTTGATGAGAAAGCTTCAGGAACTCTCTTTACGGAGGGAGGAGGAGTCGTTGTTCTCAAAAGATTAGCTGATGCTCAAAAAGATGGAGATCACATCATTGGAGTTGTTAAAGGAATCGGATTAAATAACGACGGCAGCGATAAAATGAGTTTCACTGCACCTTCTGTCAGAGGACAAAGTGAAGCTATTTTGCAAGCTCATCAAGATGCAGATTATAAAGCTTCGACAATCGGTTATGTAGAGGCCCATGGGACTGCAACACCAATAGGTGATCCAATTGAAGTACAAGCGCTAACAAACGCATTTGAAACTTCAAGTGACGATAAACAGTATTGTTATTTGGGTTCCGTAAAATCAAATATAGGTCACACAACGGCAGCAGCTGGTGTTGCAAGTTTTATTAAAACGGCATTGGCCGTGCAAAAAGGAATAATTCCGGGAACGGCGAATTTTGAAAGACCAAATGAAAATCTAGAATTAGATAAAACACCATTCGTTGTCACTAAAACTGCTCATCCTTTTCCTGGAGTCCACACTCAGAGAAGGGCCGGAGTTTCTTCTTTCGGAGTAGGCGGTACAAATGCTCATGTGGTTTTAGAAGAGTATTTAGATGAAAAAGAAGAAGAGTCGATGCACCTGGATCGATTGTCTTCACCAGCGATATTTAAATTATCTGCAAAAACTCCTGAGCAAGTTGAAAAACTTAAATTGGATTTGATCAACCAGTTGAAACAAACATCTTGTGAAAGTTGGAAAAAAATAGCGTATACACTTGATGTTGGTCGCAAGATTTTTCGATCAAAGAGTTATGTCATTGCGGGAGGCACTCAAGATTTAGAAAAAGCTCTGACAACTCAGCCCCAGAAAATTTTATCGAAAGAGGCAAGAGGATTAGTCTGTCTCTTTCCGGGACAGGGCAGTCAATATGCGGAAATGGGAAAAGAGCTTTACGATAACAATGAGCTTTTTAGAGTTCTCTTTGATCGATGCAATTCGCTCATCACACCGCATTTAGGTTATGACCTGAAACTTTTTATTCATCAATCGCTTCCGGGTGATTCACTTAATCATACCTATTATTCACAACCATCGCTTTTTGTAATCGAGTATTGTCTTGCGAAACTTCTTATTGAGTTGGGATATCCCATTCAGGCCCTCATCGGTCATAGTGTAGGCGAGTACGTAGCGGCTACAGTTGCAGGAGTATTTTCATTAGAAGATGGATTAAAAATTATCTCTCAAAGAGCAAAACTTATGCGAGATCTTCCCGGTGGAATGATGATTTCACTTCCCTTGGAGATTGCTGAACTTAATAAATATTGTGAAGGACTTGAGATCGATATCGCAGCTATCAATGGTAAACGAAACTTAGTTTTATCAGGAAGCGTAGAGGCGGTTGAACAACTCAAGATGAGATTAACAGCAAGTTCGATTGCATTCGTTGAATTAAGAACCTCACATGGTTTTCATTCCCGTATGATGAAACCTGCTGTTTCTCTATTTAAAGAATTTATGAGCGGATTAAAGTTTAATAAACCCGCCATACCCCTCTATTCTTCAGTGACTGGAAAAAGAGAAGATACGCTTTTCACCACTCCTGACTATTGGGCGGAACAAATAGAGAAAACCGTATCCTTCTACCCAGCTGCTCAAAACTGCATCAACGATTTTCCTTTTCATGTTTTCGTTGAGGCAGGACCAAAAAATGTCCTATCACTTCTCTTAAAAAAGGAATTCAAGGACAACATTGAAAAAGGTGACTTAAAGGTTGTGAGCCTTCTTTCAACTTCAAAAGATAAAGAAAATTTTTCGATTCATCAGGCAATAGGTGAGTTGTGGATGGAAGGATTGAGTGCATCTCACACAGATCTTCTCTATGCAGACCAGGATCGAAAGCGCAGACCAGCTCCGCTTTATCCATTTGCAGAGACGCCTTGTTGGCTAGGGCCTTTTAATGATCATCAACCAAGAAAATTTTATACCGAGGGTACAACAATGACTGACGACAGATTGAATTCCTTGAAAGAAAAATTATCGGAACTTTTTGAAAAATCATCTGGCATTTCGGTTGGTGATTATGACCATGACACTTCTTTTATGGAAATGGGAATGGATTCATTATTTTTAACTCAGATTTCAATTCAGTTGAAGAAAGAATTAAAAGTATCAGTCACTTTCCGTCAACTTGTTGAGGAACTTACAACAATAAATGAACTGGCGAACTATCTTTCAGATAAAGTATCAGCACCGAAGTCACCTGAGAAGGAGCCAGATCAAGCACCAGATCAAGCTCCTGATGAATTCCCATCGACCGTACCAGATCCTGGGCCTTCACCATTACCTTCCAAACCGAATCCCATTCCAACGTCTCCTGGGGAATTACCAGGTAGAATTTTTAATCCAATCGGAAATGAGGTTCAGGACATTATTAATCGCCAATTAGATCTCATGAAAGAACAAATGAAACTGTTGGCCGGATCAGCGGTAATAACAGCGAAAGAAAAGTTGCCGGTGTCTGTTTCTCGAGGTGCTGATATAAAAATGGCCAAAGAATCTTTTGGGGCACAAGCGAAAATCACAATTGAGAAAACCACCAAACTGGATAAAGAACAGTCAGAAAGAATTCAAAATTTTATTAGAGAATATGTTGATAAAACAAAATCTTCTAAAAAATTTACTCAAGACAATCGTAAAAACCATGCAGATCCAAGGGCCGTTACAGGTTTTAAACCTGAATGGAAAGAAATCTGTTACCCCATAGTAGTACAGAAATCCTCTATGCAAAAACTTTGGGACCTGGATG